>DASVVD010000395.1:0-15226 GCA_036386715.1 Pseudoduganella sp. | reverse complement strand
CATCGTTGCCGGCGCCCCCCGCTTCCTCACCACGAACGCCGGCGTGGCCAGCGTGCGCGGCCTGGAACTGGACGGCAAGGTGCAGGCCACCCCGGACGACCGCTTCCATTACGGCCTGACGCTGCTCGACGCGCATTATGTGTCGTACACGCCGGACGGCGTGCATTCGTGGGACGGCAGGAAGCTCGACCGCGCTCCCTCGCACGTGCTGTCGGCCGGCTACGAGCGCCGCGTGCGCTTCGCCGGCCACGAGGTGCGCGGCGGCGTCGATGCCCGCCGCAGCGCCGCGTACATGATCGGCGTGCCGTCGAAACCGGTGCAGTACCGCGTGCCGGCAATGACCACCGTGGATGCCACGCTGGCCTGGCAGCCGGACGATGCGCCGTGGACGCTGTCCGGCTACGGCCACAACCTCGGCAACCGGATCGCACCGGCCACGATCGACAGCTTCGGCATGTCGGTGCCGGGGGCGCCGCGCACCTACGGCGTGCGCTTCGAATACCGGTACCTGTAACAGGAACCTGCATGCAGCCGCTCCGCCCACGCCGCCACTCCCGCTTTAAGGGCAACGCGGCGCTCGTCGCCTTGCTGGCCGCGCTGCGCATCATGCTCGTAGCGATTGCCGTCTCGATGGCCGCGGGCTGGGGCGGTAGCGCCGCGGCATCGCCATCCGCCCCGGCCGCACCCGTGCTGCTGGACGACGCATTGCGCGAAGCCGATGCATGGCCCGCGTTGACGATGCTGTCCGATCCGGAACGCCGGCTCGACGCGCCCGCCGCGCTGGCGGCGAGCGGCCGGTTCGCGCCGCCGGTGACCGCGCGCGGCACCACCGGCAAGGAGCAGCGCGTGCTGTGGCTGCGCATTCCCGTGCAGGTACCCGCCGGCGCGGCCGGCCAGTGGGTGCTGGCACTGAACTATGCGCTGCTGGGCCGGGTGGATGCCTGGATCGTGACCGATGGCCGCATCGGCCGGCACATGACCGGCGGCAATCGCCTGCCGCCGCCCGAGCCGCACATGGGCGCGCGCGTGCCGGCCTTCATGCTGGCGCTGCCGCAGGGCGGGCACACGCTGCTGCTGCGGGTCGAGGCACGCGGCCCCATCATCCTGCCGGTGCGGCTGGAAAAACTCGATCGCTTCCACCGCGCCGAACTGCTCGAGCAGATGGTGCAGGGGCTGCTGGCCGGGCTGGCCTTCTGCCTGCTCGCCTACAGCCTCGGCCAGTGGTCCGCGCTGCGCGACGCCACGTTCGGCAAATTCGCGCTGGCCATCACCGGCCTGGCGCTGTACGCGATCGACTTCTTCGGCATCGGCCAGCAATACCTGTGGCCCGGCCGCCCGTGGCTGATCGAGCATGCCGGCGGCATCACCGCCATGGTGGCCTCGTGCGGCTCCTACCTGTTCGTCGAACAGGTGGTGGTGCGGCCCGGCATGGACCGCCGTTTCAGCCTGCTGATGAAAGGCTGCGCCGCGCTGATGGCCGCCTGCGCCATCGCCTATGCGCTCGAACTCCTGCCGATGAACGGCCTGCTGGTGGTGGTCTCCACGCTGGGCGCCGCGCCGAAGCTGTTCGGCCTGCCGGGCGCCTGGCGCAAGGTGCGCCACGGCGACCCGGTGGGCTGGTACCTGCTGGGCAGCTGGCTGGTGTCCTTCGCCGGCGCGATGGTGCTGGGGCTGGTCTTCAGCGGGCGAGTGGAGGCCGGGTTCTGGACCATGCACGCGCTGCAGCTGGCCAGCGCGGTGGACATGCTGGTCTACATGCGCATCCTGGGCCTGCGCACGCAGGGCCTGCAGACAGCCATGCTGCGCGCCGAAGCGGCGGCGCGGCTGAAATCCGAGTTCATGGCCAACATGAGCCACGAGATCCGCACGCCGATGAACGCGATCCTGGGCATGAGCCGGCTGGCGCTGATGGCCGGGCCGGATGCGCGGCTGCGCAACTACCTGACGAAGATCCTCGGCGCCGGCGAGCACCTGCTGGGCATCATCAACGACATTCTCGATTTCTCCAAGATCGAGGCCGGCAAGATGACGATCGAGCGGGTGCCGTTCGAGATCAACGCACTGCTCGATCACCTGTCGAGCATGACCGGGCTGAAGTCCGATGCGCGCAAGGTGGAACTGGTGTTCCGCGTGGGCCGCGCCGTGCCCGCGGTCCTCGCCGGCGATCCGCTGCGGCTCGGCCAGGTGCTGCTGAACCTGACCGGCAACGCCGTCAAGTTTACCGAGCGGGGCGAAATCGTGGTGGCGGTCGATGTCGCCGCCCGCACGGCCGACCTGGTGACGCTGCGCTTCACCGTCAGCGATACCGGCATCGGCATGAGCGACGAGCAGCAGGCCAACCTGTTCCGGGCCTTCAGCCAGGGCGACGCGTCGATGACGCGGCGCTACGGCGGCACCGGCCTGGGCCTGACGATCTCGCAGCAGCTGGTGGAGCTGATGGGCGGCCGGATCACGGTGCGCAGCCGCCCCGGTGCCGGCAGCACCTTCACGTTCACCGTCGACGTGGGCGTCGGCGACCCGGCGGCGGCGCTGCCGGTGCCGGCCACGCTGCTGCACGAAACGCGCGTGCTGGTGGTGGATGACAGCGCTACCGCCCGCGAGGCCATCGTGGAAATGCTGGGCGGCTTCGGCATTGCCGCCGACACGGCCGGGTCGGGCGAACGCTGCCTGGCGATGCTGCATGCGGCCGAACGCGACGGCCTGCCTTACCAGGTGGTGCTGATGGATTACCTGATGCCCGACCTGGACGGCATGCAGACGATTCACCGCATCCGCGACGACGGGCGCTTTGCCGCGCCGCCGGCGATCCTGATGCTCACGGTCTGCACGCGCGACGCCGTGCTGCAGGGAGCAGGCGGTTTGCCGCTTGCCGGCTTCCTGACCAAGCCGGTCGGCCCGGCACTGCTGTATCACAGCCTGCTGCAGGTGCTGCGGCCGGATGTCGGTGTAGCGGCGCACGGCGCGGCGCCCGCTGCCGATGCCGATGGCGGCCGCAGCCTCGACCTGGCGCGCCTGGACGGCGCCCGCGTGCTGCTGGTGGACGACAACGCCAACAACCGCGAGGTGGCGCTGGACTTCATGGCGGCCGCCCGCATGCACGTGGACGTGGCGGTGAACGGCATCGAAGCGGTGCGGATGGTGCAGCACATCGACTACGACCTGGTGCTAATGGATATCCAGATGCAGGAAATGGACGGGCTGGCCGCCACGCGGCGCATCCGCGCCCTGCCCGGCCGCGCCGCGCTGCCGGTCATTGCGATGACCGCGCATGCCATGGCGGGCGACCGCGAGAAAAGCCTGGCGGCCGGCATGAACGATCACGTGCCCAAGCCGATCGATCCGGACCTGCTGTTTGCCGCGCTGCTGCGCTGGATCGCGCCGGAGCGCCTGGCCGGCCGCATGCTGCCGCCCCCGCCCGCCGCCCTGGCGCCGGCCGCGCCGGAAGATGGGCCGATACCGGCTGCGCTGCCGGTGCTGCCGGGCGTGGACTGGCACGCGGCGCTGGCCGGCGTGGATGGCCGGCGCGAGCGGCTGGACAAGCGGCTGCAGGGCTTCCTGCGCGAGTATGGCCCGGCACCGGCCACACTGCGCGATGCGCTGGCCGCGGGCAACCATGCGCCGATGGCGGTGCTGGCGCATAACCTCAAGTCGAGTGCGGTGTACATCGGCGCCACCGAGCTTGCACGGCTGGCCGGTACCGTCGAGGCGGCACTGCGCGGCGGGCGACCCATGGACGGGCATGACCGGCTGGCGATGCTGGTGCCGCAACTGATCGTCACGCTCGACACGCTGCTGGCGGCCCTGGCGCCGCTGGCGGCGGCACAGGCGGCGCCGGCGGCCGGCACCGACGTGCGGGCGCTGCTGCGCCACCTGGCCGCCTGCCTGCGGGCCGACGATGCCCGTGCCGAAGACCTGCTGCTCGAGCTGCAAGGCTTGCCGGCCATGGCGGCGCAAGGCGAGCTGCTGGCCGAGATCGGGCAGGCCGTGACCGAGATCGAGTATCATGCGGCAATGCGTCCCCTGACACGCCTGGCGCGTGCGCTGGACATGACTCTCGAAGACCCCGCATGAATGCCCTGCAAAAAGTCCTGGTGGCGGACGACGATGCGATCAACCGCGAAATGCTTGCCGAACTGCTGAAGCCCGAATACACGGTGCTGCTCGCCAAGGATGGCACGCAGGCGCTCGAGCGCGCCGCGCGGCATGTGCCCGACCTGGTCCTGCTGGACGTGATGATGCCGGACATGGACGGCTTCGAGGTGCTGCGCCGCCTGCGCGACGACCCGCGCACGGCCGATATCGCGGTGATCTTCGTTTCCGGCCTGGGCCGGCCGGAGGATGAGGCGCAGGGCCTGAAGCTGGGCGCCTCCGACTATATCGCCAAGCCGTTCAACGCCACCGTGGTGATGGCGCGCGTGGCGCTGCACCTGCAGATGGTGCGCCAGCGCCGCATGCTCGAACACCTGGCGCACGTGGATGGCCTGACCGAGCTGGCCAACCGCCGCCGCTTCGATGAAATGTTCGCGCTGGAATTCCAGCGCGCGCGGCGCCACGACACGCCGTTGTCGATCGCCATGCTCGACATCGACGCCTTCAAGCAATACAACGACCATTACGGCCACCCCGCCGGGGATCGTGCGCTGCGCGCGGTGGCACGCGCATCGGCGGCGGCCATGCGGCGGCCCGGCGACCTCGCGGCACGCTATGGCGGCGAGGAAATCGTGCTGCTGATGCCGGGAACCGATGCCGCCGATGCGCGAACCCTGGTCGAACGGCTGCGCGATGCCCTGAACCGCCTGGAAATCCCGCACGTGGGCTCGCCGGTGTCGTCGGTGCTCACGGTCAGCGTCGGCGGCGCCTCGCTGCTGCCCGGCGAGGATGCCGTGGCGCTGTTCGCCGCCGCCGACGCGCACCTGTACCGTGCCAAGCAGGCCGGCCGCAACCGGGTGATGTGGCGCGCCACGCCCTGACGCCGCACGGGTAACGCCATGCAGCCTGCCGCCCCGCTGCCCGACCTGCAGGCTGCCAGCCTGCAGCCCGCCGACTTGCAGTCCGCCGACTTTCAGCCAGCCGACTTTCAGCCCGGCTTCCTGCTGACCCGCCACTGGCGCGATACCGATGACGGCGTCGAGGTCGAGTTCTGGGTGGCGACGGATAGCGGCCCGCGCTGCGTGCGGCTGCCACCGCAAACGCCGGTTGCCTTCATTCCCGCCGAATGTCAGGAAGCCGCGCAAGCCGTGCTGCGCGCCGAGCGTGGCTGCGAACTGCGCCCGCTCGCGCTGCGCGACTTCCGGCACCGCCCCGTCGTGGGCCTGTACTGCCGTCATTACCGGCAACTGCTGAAACTCGAGAAGCGCCTGCGCCAGCACGGCATCGACGTCTACGAAGCGGACGTGCGGCCGCCCGAGCGCTACCTGATGGAGCGCTTCATCACGGCGCCGGTCTGCTTCCGCGGCGACGAAGGGGCCCACGCCGATGGCGTCATCCTCAATGCGCGCATCAGGCCGCAGCATGGCTACCGCCCGCGATTGCGGCTGGCATCGCTCGACATCGAGACCACCGCGCACGGCGAGCTGTATTCGATCGCGATCGAAGGCTGCGGCGCGCGCAACGTGTACATGCTGGGGCCGGCGAACGGCGATGCCGGCGGCATCGACTTCGAACTGGCCTGGTGCGCCGACCGGCCCGAACTGCTGGTACGCCTGAACGACTGGGTGGCGCGCCACGATCCCGACGCGATCATCGGCTGGAACGTGGTGCAGTTCGACCTGCGCGTGCTGCAGAAGCACGCCGAGCACTACGGCGTGCCGCTGCTGCTGGGGCGCGGCGGCACGCGGATGACATGGCGCGAGCACGGCAACGGGCAGCATTTCTTCGCCGCCGCGCCGGGCCGGCTGATCATCGACGGCATCGAGGCACTGCGCTCGGCCACCTGGAGCTTCACGTCGTTCAGCCTGGAACACGTGGCGCAGACGCTGCTGGGCGAAGGCAAGGCGATCGACAATCCGTACCACCGGATGGACGAGATCAACCGCATGTTCGCCGAGGACAAGCCGGCGCTGGCCCGCTACAACCTGAAGGACTGCGAGCTCGTCACGCGCATCTTTGCCAGGACCGCGATACTGGACTTCCTGCTCGAGCGCGCCAGCGTGACCGGCCTGCCGGCCGACCGCAGCGGCGGCTCCGTGGCGGCCTTCGAACACCTGTACATGCCGCTGATGCACCGCGCCGGCTTCGTGGCGCCGAACCTGGGCGATGTGCCCAACGGCGACAGCCCGGGCGGCTTCGTGATGGACTCGCGCTCCGGGCTGTACGACTCGGTACTGGTGCTCGACTACAAGAGCCTGTATCCATCGATCATCCGCACGTTCCTGATCGACCCGGTCGGGCTGGTCGAGGGGCTGCGTGAGCCGGAAGCGGACACCGTGCCGGGATTCGTGGGCGCACGGTTCTCCCGCAAGACGCATTGCCTGCCGGGGATCGTCACGCGTGTCTGGCAAGGGCGCGAGGCTGCCAAGCGGGAAAGCAATGCGCCGCTGTCGCAGGCGCTGAAAATCATCATGAACGCGTTCTATGGCGTGCTGGGAGCCTGGGGATGCCGGTTTTTCGATCCCCGGCTGGCCACCTCGATCACGATGCGCGGGCACGAGATCATGCACCGCACGCGCGAGCTGATCGAGGAACGGGGCTACCGGGTGATCTACGGCGACACCGATTCCACGTTCGTCTGGCTGGGCCGGGCGCATGGCACGCAGGAGGCCGACGCCATCGGCCGCGCGCTGGTCGCCCACGTCAACGGCTGGTGGCGCGCACACCTGTCGGCGGAGCTCGGGCTCGACAGCGCGCTGGAGCTGCAGTACGAAACGCACTACCGGCGTTTCCTGATGCCGACGGTGCGCGATTCGGACGAAGGCAGCAAGAAGCGCTACGCCGGCCTGGTGCGGCGCGCGGACGGCGGCGAAGAGCTGGTCTTCAAGGGCCTGGAAACGGTGCGCACCGACTGGACGCCCTTGGCGCAAGGCTTCCAGCAGGCGCTGTACGGCATGATCTTCCGCGGCGAGCCGTATCGCGACTATGTGCGCGACTATACCGAGCGCATGCTGCGCGGCGAGCTGGACGAACTGCTGGTCTACCGCAAGCGCCTGCGCCGCGGCCTGGACGACTACGAACGCAATGTGCCGCCGCACGTGCGCGCCGCCCGCATTGCCGACGAATTCAACGCCGCCCAGGGCCGGCCGCTGCAATACCAGAACCGCGGCTGGATCCGCTACCTGATGACCACGCAGGGCCCCGAGCCGCTGGAAACACGCCGTTCGCCGATCGACTACGCCCACTACCTGGACCGCCAGCTGCGGCCCATCGCCGATGCGATCCTGCCGTTCCTGGGAGACAGTTTCACCGGGCTGACCAGCCGGCAGCGGACGCTGTTCTAAGTATTTCCCAAAATCGGGGTCAGACCCCAATTTTGAGCAATATTGCCTAAATTCGGGGTCTGACCCCGGTTTTAGGCAACTTCCCGCCCTACTGGCCCATCAGCTTGCGCGCCGCCTCGGCATAAGGCGCTGCCTTCGGCGCCTTGGTCCACTGCGGCCGTTTCGGATCGTTGGCGATGTCCTGCAGCGCCATCGCCACCATGCGGTTGATGCGGGCCATGTTGTCGTAGTCGAGTTTCGCCCAGTCGTCGTCCTTGCCATGGTAGTCGGGGAACGCGAACGACACGGCCAGCGTGTGGGCCGGCACGCCCACGTCGGCCAGCGCCTGGTTGTCGCTGTAGGCGAAATAGCGGTCGCTGTTGACGGGGTGCTTCCACAGCCGCACGCCGGTGCGCTCCCCTGCCTTCTTCAGGCTGTCCGTCACCGTGGAATAATCGAAGCCGGTCAGCGTGGCGCTGCCGACCTGGGCGCCCTCGCTGTCGTCGGTGCGGCCGATCTGCTCCAGGTTCAGGTCGGCCACCGTGTCCTTCAGCGGGAAGACCGGGTGGCGGCCGTAATAGCGCGAACCGAGCAGGCCCAGCTCCTCGCCGAACACCGTCATGAACACGATGCTGCGCTTCGGGCGCTCTTTCTGCGCCGCCAGCGCCGCGGCGATCTCGATCACGGAAACCGTGCCGCTGCCGTCGTCATTGGCGCCGTTATGGATCTCGCCGTCGCGGATGCCCAGGTGGTCGTAGTGCGCCGTCAGCATCACATAGGTGTTCTTCAGCGAAGGATCGGCGCCGCGCAGCACGCCGATGACGTTGCGCAGTTTCACCGCGCGCAGTTGCGGCACGCCGACCGTGGCGGCCACCGTGGCGCCGGCACCTTCCAGCGCGGCGGCGGCGGCGGCATCGTGCAGCACGATGACCGGCGCCGCCCCGGCCGGCACGGCCTGTTCCGGATCGATCAGCCAGCCGTCGCCGCGGTTGCGGTGCTGCCCCTTGGTATCGACCATGATCACCAGCGCCGGCCGTGACTGCAGGCCGTTGCGCAGCACGTCGGCCGCCCCCGGCACCGGCGCGGCCGGCACCACCAGCACCTTGCCGTCGATCTCGGCACCGGCCGCGAGCGCTTCCTTCCAGCCCAGCCGGACGACGGCCGTCGCGCCCAGCGCCACCGGCTGCACGAAGTTGGCGGTAGCGGCGGCCAGCGGCACGGCGATCGCCTTGCCGCCGGCAGTCACGGTGAATGCGAACTCCTTGCCGTCGCGCTGCGCCTGCTGCCAGCTGGCCGTCTGGAAGTAGCCGTCATCCCCGGGTGCTTCCAGGCCGGCGCGGCGGAACTGCGCGGCGATGTATTCGGCCGCCAGGTCCAGGCCGCGCGACGGCGTGCCGCGCCCTTCCAGCAGGTCGGAGGCGAGGAACGACAGGTGGCCACGTAACGAGTCGGCCGAGATGCGGCCTGCCAACGGGTCGGTAGCGACCTGGGCGCAGACACCGGACGTAGCCAGTGCCAGTGTAATGGCGGAGAAGAGATGACGCATGCGGCGCTTTCCTGACACGAAGAAAAATGCAATATCGCATGGGAGTTGTCGGCCAGTCAATGCTGCGCGGGTGCATGCGTGCTTGCGGCAAAATGTTACGCAATACCGTAAGTGCGACACAACACTCAAAGCAATAATTGTTGTAATAAAGAAATAATAAGAGTATCGTCGCTGCTTCATTCCGCACTTTATTTTTATCTTGAATCCTTCCCGCGCCCACCGCCTGATGCACCGCGTGATCGCTGCCCTGGCGGCGGTGACCATCGGCTTGCTCGTCTGGCATCGTTTCGGCATGGAGCGCGTGATCGACCTGACCACGCGCGCCGGCGTGGGACGCAGCGTGATGGACGATCGCTGGATGGGTGGCAGCAGCCGCGTGGCGCTCGAGCGCAATGGCCGCGCCCTGACGATGCGCTGCCAGCTGGCGCGCACGATCGACTGGCCGGCGTGCAAGTACCAGTTCGCCATCTCCGAAACGCAGCAAGGCATCGACCTGTCGGCCTTCGATGCCGTCACGTTCGATGTCGCCTACCGTGGGCCGGGGCGCCCTTCGCTGCGCCTGATGGTGATGAACTTCGAACCCGGCATTTCGAAGCTGGATAACGCCATGTCGCAGAAAATCAACGAACTGGAATTCGACGTGCAGTCGGGCGGGACGATCCGCATTCCCCTGAAAGTCCTGCATACCGCGACGTGGTGGATCGATTACATGAAGGTACCGCTCGAGGAAACCGACATGCGGATCGATAACGTGACCCGCATCGAGCTGATGACCGGTGCCGCTGCCGCGGCGGGCGAGCACGTGGTCGAACTGCGCTCGCTGCGCCTGCACGGCAAATGGCTCACGAGCCGCGAGTTGTACATGGGCCTGATGGCGGCCTGGATCCTGTGCGCGGTCAGCTGGCCAGCGCTGACCGCGCTGCAACTGCGGCGCGAGCTCGGCGACACGGGTCGGCGCCTGGCGCTGCTCGGCGAAATCAACGCAGCGCTGCAGCTCGAAGCGCGCGAACTGGTCGAACAGGCCAATACCGATCCGCTCACGGGGGCACTGAACCGGCAGGGCCTGCGGGCGGCGCTGATGAGCACATCGTCATTGCTGGCGCCGCCGATGGCCGTGCTGTTCGCCGACATCGACTGGTTCAAGCGCATCAACGACGGGCATGGGCACGACGTGGGCGATGCCGTGCTGCGCGACTTCGCCGCCACGATCCAGGGCGAGATCCGCGCCAACGACCGGCTGGTGCGCTGGGGCGGCGAGGAATTCCTGATCGTTTGCCCGGCCACCGGCGCCAGGCAGGCGCACCAGCTGGCCGAGAAACTGCGCGCCGCGCTGCACCAGGTTGCCTGGTCCGCCGGGCTGCGCGTGACGGCCTCGTTCGGCATAGCCGCGCGCGGCACGGACGAGGAGTTCGGCGCCCTGATCAAGCGCGCCGATGCCGCCCTGTACGCCGCCAAGGCAGCGGGCCGCGACTGCGTCGTCCTGGCCGAGGCGCCGGACGCCGCGGCATGGTCGCCAGCCCAGGTTGGTGCCCGGTACGACTGAACCGTTCTGGCGTTTCCGCAACAGTTCACGTTGATATTAAGCAATTTTTCGGCGATCCCGCCCCATCCACTATTACACTGGGGCAACCAGCGGCAACTTCACTCCATGCCAGCCGCGCCGATCAACCGAGAGACACCCCCCATGCCCAGCCTGATCCAGTTCTTTGCCGACGTAAAACTGCCGACGATTCCCGAAGTGGCGCACGCCCTGATCGCCACCCTCGACAACGACGATGCCTCGTCGAAAAGCGTGGCCGCCATCATCGCCCGCGACCCGGCGCTCACGGCAAAGCTGATGCGCCTGGCAAACAGCGCGCGCTTCGGTTTTTCGCGCGGCGTGAGCTCGCTGGACGACGCCGTGGCACTGGCTGGCATGTCGCACATCCGCACCCTGGCCCTGGCCACCTGCTTCTCCGAATCGTTCCCGCAACTGCCCGGTCTGGATTCCGGTGAATTCTGGAAGAGCAGCATGGCCTGCGCCGGCTATGCCAAGTGGCTGGCATCGGGCCTTGGCATCGACGGCGGCGAAGCCTGGCTGGCCGGCATGATGCTGCGGCTGGGCGAACTGCTGATCTGGCAGGTCGCCCCGGACGAGTTCGCGGAAATCGAACAGCAGCCGCACCTGCCGGGCGGCCGCTGGGAACGCGAGCAGCGCCTGCTGGGCTTTTCCGAAGGCCAGATCACGGCCGAACTGGGCCGCCGCTGGAATTTCCCGCCGCGCATCGTGCGTGCGCTGGAGTGCTCGTCCGAACCGATGACCGCCAGGCCGTTCTGCCAGCTGGCCGGCGTGATCCACCTGGCCAGCCTGCTGGCCGATACGCCGAGCGACGATCCGGAAATCATCGCCGCGCTGCCGGCCGACGTGGTCGCGACCCTGCAGCTGCGCACCGAATGGATGATGGCGAAGTTCCCGTCGCACGAATCGTTCTCGGCCGCGCCCTGAGCTGGTCGTAAGCAGGCGAAAACCGGGTTTGCCCCCCTGGTCGGCGCTACTGGCCACGACTGGCGATAACGACCGGCGGGACAGCCCCCTGCGATTCCCTGCCATTTGGCGGCTGTCTGCCATCCCTGCCATCGCCTATACTCGCGGTTCCCCCTGACGCGAGTTGCCGATGCTGACATCCGAACAATTCTTCCCCTTCCTGCTGGCCGCCGTCGTCCTTACGATGTCGCCGGGCCCCGATAACCTGATGGTGCTCGGCATGGGCATCTCGAAGGGACGCAAGCGCGGCATCGCGTTCGGACTGGGATGCGCGTTCGGCTGCCTGAGCCATACGCTGCTGGCGGTGGTCGGGGTCAGCGCGCTGATCGCCGCATCGCCGACGGCGTTCACGGTGCTGAAGGTGGCGGGTGGCCTGTACCTGGTGAAACTGGGCTGGGGCGCATGGCGCCATGCCGGCGCGGTCAGCGTGGCCACCCTGCAGGCAGTGGAGGAAACGCCCGCCCGGCTGTTCTGGAAAGGCTGCCTCGCCAATGCGATCAATCCGAAAGTGGTGCTGTTCTTCCTGTCCTTCCTGCCGCAGTTCGTCGTCGCGTCACGCGGCGGCGTGGGCTGGCAACTGGCCGCGCTGGGTGTCACGTTCACGCTGCAGGCGGCCGTGCTGTTCGCCCTGCTCGGCTATTTTTCCGGCGCGATCGGCCAGTGGCTGGGCCGGAAACCGCGGGCCGGCGTGGTGCTGGACCGCGTGGCCGGCACCGTGTTCATCGCCCTGGGCCTGAAACTGATCGCTTCCCGCTGATCCCCGCTGATCCCCGCTGATCCCCGCTGAATTCCGGGCCGCCCCTTGCGGCGCGCCCGGCGGGCACGCCGGTGCAGTATAGTGCGGCCATCGCGACAAGGAACCGCCATGGCCGAGCAAAAATCCACCACCCTCGATCCCGCCGACTGGAGCGCCCTGCGCGAGCAGGGCCATCGCATGCTGGACGACATGTTCGACTACCTGGAACACCTGCGCGAGCGCCCCGTATGGCAACCGGCGCCGGCCGGGGTGCGCGCGAAATTCCAGGCACCGCTGCCGCGCAAAGGCAGCGACCTCGCCGCGCTGCACCAGGCGTTCATGCACGACGTGCTTCCCTACGCCGTCGGCAATGCGCATCCGGCATTCTTCGGCTGGGTGCACGGCGCCGGCACGCCGGTCGGCATGCTGGCCGAGATGCTGGCGGCGGGCCTGAACGCCAACGTCGGCGGGCGTGACCAGGTGCCCGTCGAGGTGGAACGCCAGGTGGCGCGCTGGATGGCGGAACTGTTCCGTTTCCCGGACAGTGCCAGCGGCCTGTTCGTGACCGGCACATCGATGGCCAACATGATCGCGGTGCTGGTGGCGCGCCGCCGCATCCTGGGCCTCGAGGTGCGCGATGCCGGGCTGGCGCAGATGGGCGCTGGCCTGGTCGCCTACACGTCCGCCGCGGCGCACGACTGCATCGCCCAGGCGATGGACCTGACTGGCATCGGCCGCTCGGCACTGCGCCTGATCCCGCTCGACGACGACTACCGGATGGATACCGCGGCGCTGGAGCAGGCCATCGCCGCCGACCTGCAGGCCGGCCTGCGCCCGTTCTTCGTGGCCGCCACCGCCGGCACCGTGGACACCGCCGCCATCGACCCCCTGCCGCGCGTGGCCGCCATCGCGCACGCCAACGGCCTGTGGTTCCATGTCGACGGTGCGTTCGGCGCGATGGCGATGCTGTCGCCGGAACTGGCGCCGCTGCTCGACGGCATCGAATGGGCCGACTCCATCGCGTTCGATTTCCACAAGTGGGCGCAGGTGCCCTACGACGCCGGCTTCGTGCTGGTGCGCGATGGCGAACTGCATCGCCAGACGTTCGCCGCCGCGCCGCGCTACCTGAAGCGCGAGCCGCGCGGCATGGCCGGCGGTTCGCCGTGGCCATGCGATTTCGGTCCCGACCTGTCGCGTTCTTTCCGCGCCCTGAAGACGTGGCTGACGTTGCAGGCATATGGCACCGACCGCATGGGCGCGGCGATCGCCGGCACCTGCGCGCTGGCGCGCTACCTGGCCGGCGAAGTGGGCAGGCGCCCGCAGTTGGAGCTGCTGGCGCCGGTCGCGCTGAACATCGTGTGCTTCCGCTACCGGGCAGCGAACGAGGGAGCGGACGGGGTTGCGGCCGAAGACATCGACGACTTCAACGCTGCATTGGTGGCGGACCTGCAGGAAGCCGGCATCGCCGCGCCGTCACTGACCACGCTGAAGGGCAAGGTGGCGATCCGCGTGGCGATCGTCAATCACCGCAGCGAGCGGCGCGATATCGATGCGCTGCTGGCCGGGCTGGAATCACTGGCGGCCAGGCGCCTGGCCGCCGGCTGAACCGGCCCGGCCCCGGGTGCGCGCGTTCTCCAGCATCTGGCGGAACGCCGTGAAGATCCTGCGCATGGCCGGCTTCTTGTAGGGATACTTCGCCTCGTCGTCCATCGCGTGCACGATCATCGCGTTGTCGACCTCGAACACCAGCAGGCGGCCGTCCGGCGTTTCGGCGCAATCCATGCCCACGTAAGGCAGGCCGATACGCGCATCGATCGCCGCCAGCGCGGCGCGGTGGCGCACCGCGAACGTGTCGTCGAACTGGGCCATCGCTTCGGCCTCGATGGCCCGTTTTTCTGCGCTCTCGCCCATGCCAGCGTTCAGGTAATGCACCATCCAGTGTTCGGAACTGGCGAAGTGCGCAAGGTAAGGGCGGCCTTCGACTAGCACCACGCGGTACTTGCCGAACAGCCCGTTCGCGCCGCGGTAATCGACGAAGCGCGACAGGTAGAAGCGCTCGGCCGGCACCCGCGCCAGGTAGGCCGCCAGGTCCGCCGGGGTATCGATCTTGTCGAGGTCGTGGCCGGCGTGCGAACCCAGCGGACGCACGATCAGCGGGAACACGCCATCCGGCAGCAGCGAAGGCAGCAGGTCCGGCGCGGCCGCCAGCGCGGCGAGCTGCTCGCGCGCCAGCCGCACGGTCTGCGGCATTTCCACCCCGTCGATGCCGGCCAGCGCATTGCAGACGCCGTCGCGCGACAGTACGGCAATCCGGTCCGGGCCGTTCACGACCGGCCGCGGCCAGCCGGCGATCCATTCGGACAGCCGTGCCAGCAATGGCTGGTTGGTGTCGTTCTCGCCCATGCAGACCATCATCACGTCGTGCTCGGGCACCACTTCCGGCCACGGCGCATCGGCCGTTACATACAGCATCTCCAGCGTCACGTCGGAATCCTCCAGCAGGAACTCGATCGGCGTGTTCGCCATCAGGTCGCCCAGGCCCATGATCACCAGCAGGCGCAGCAGCTCGCCCTGGCGCGACGGCAGCGTGTAGTGGGGCCGGATCCGCACCGCCTCGGCCTGCACGTCCATGGCCACGTCGCGGTCGCCGGTCAGCTGCAGCGTGATGGCAAAGTCCAGGTAGGCGTTCGCATCGAGCTGGTCCGCTTCGGCACGCGCCAGCAGCGCCTGCGCCACCGGCGCCATGTCCTGCTTGTCGAAGGCGCGGCGCATCAGCGGCGCGGTACCGACCAGCGGCGCGAACGGCAGCGCGGCCGCGGCCACCAGCGGATCGGCCTCGTGCGCCACGTCCGGCACGAAGCGCCTGAGCAGCGCCAGCTTGCCGGCCAGGCGCGGCTCGTCCCAGCGCGGCGCATAGTCGAACCTTGCAGGCGCATGTACCGCGCCGCCGCTGCCGCTGCCACTGCTGCTGCCAAACACATGCGCGGTCCACGGCCGTTCCGACAGCA
>DASVVD010000394.1:0-1822 GCA_036386715.1 Pseudoduganella sp. | reverse complement strand
GCCGGCGCGCCGCGAGACCGACACGATGGACACGTTCGTCGATTCGAGCTGGTACTACATGCGCTATACCTCGCCGAACTCGAACGAGGCGATGGTCGATGCGCGCAACGATTACTGGATGCCGATGGACCAGTACATCGGGGGCATCGAGCACGCCGTCATGCACCTGCTGTACGCGCGCTTCTGGACCAAGGTCATGCGCGACTTCGGCCTGGTGAAATTCGACGAGCCCTTCGTGAATCTGCTCACGCAGGGCATGGTGCTGAACGAAACCTACTACCGCGAAGAAGCATCCGGCAAGAAGACCTGGTTCAACCCGGCGGACGTGGAACTGACCACCGACGACAAGGGCCGCCCGGTCTCCGCGCTGCTCAAGGCGGACAGCCAGCCGGTGCTGATCGGCGGCACCGAGAAGATGTCGAAGTCGAAGAACAACGGCATCGATCCGCAGGCACAGATCGAACAGTACGGCGCCGACACGGCCCGCCTGTTCACCATGTTCGCCTCGCCGCCTGAGCAGACGCTGGAATGGTCGGGCAGCGGCGTGGAAGGCGCCAACCGCTTCCTGCGCCGTGTCTGGGCCTACGCCTACGCGCAGAAGGACCGCGTGACCGCCGCCGGCGCCGCGGTCACCGCGAGCGCAGTTGCAGCAAACATCGCCGATGCGGCGAAGACGCTGCGCCGCGAAGTGCACAAGGTGCTGCAGCAGGCCGACTACGACCTGAAGCGCATCCAGTACAACACCGTGGTGTCGGCCTGCATGAAGATGCTGAACACGCTGGAGTCTGCAAAGCTGGACGATTCCGCCGAGTCGTCGGCCGTGATCTCGGAAGGCCTGTCGATCTTCCTGCGCCTGCTGAACCCGGTCGCACCGCACATCACCCATGCGCTGTGGGCGGAACTGGGCTATGCCGCCGCCAACAAGGATATCCTCGATACCGCCTGGCCGCAGGTCGATCCGGCCGCGCTGGAACAGTCCGAGATCGAGATGATGATCCAGGTAAACGGCAAGCTGCGCGGCTCCGTCAAGGTCGCCAAGACTGCCGACAAGGCGTCGATCGAAGCCGCCGCGCTGGCCGAGGAAAGCGTGCAGAAATTCATCGAAGGCACGCCGAAGAAGGTCATCGTGGTGCCGGGCAAGCTGGTCAACATCGTGGTGTAACGCATATGACGACTCTCAAGGGACTTATCCGCAACACGGTGCTGGTGGCCGCGCTGGCCGGCACGGCCATGTCGCTGAGCGCCTGCGGCTTCCACCTGCGCGGCTCGGGCGGCAACTACACGCTGCCGTTCGCGTCGATGTATATCGGCCTGCCGGAGTCGTCGCCGCTGGCCATCGAGCTCAAGCGCAACATCCGCGTGAACGGCAGCACCACGGTCGCCGCCGATGCCCAGTCGGCCGATGCCGTCATCGAGGTCCTTACCGATCCGGAAAAAACGCGCAGCAAGTCGATCCTGTCGCTCAACAGCGCGGGCCGCGTCAGCGAATACCTGCTGTCGTATAACATCGTGTTCAAGGTCAGGGACAAGGCCGGTACCGAGTTGCTGGGTGCCACGCAGATCACGCTGACCCGCCCGATCACGTTCAGCGAAACGCAGCTGCTGGCGAAAGAGCAGGAAGAAGCGCAGCTGTACCGTGACATGCAGAAGGACCTGGTGCAGCAGATGATGCGCCGGATGGCGGCGATCAAGCTGTCGAGCCCCGATGCCCACCCGACCAGCACCGTCAGCCCGCTGACGCTGCCGGGTGTCGTGTCGCCGGGTTCCGTTGCCGCGCCTGCGGGAGTGTCCCCCGGTGCGCCGACGACGGTACAGCCATCGT
>DASVVD010000393.1:0-12433 GCA_036386715.1 Pseudoduganella sp. | reverse complement strand
GTGGCCAGCGCGATAAAGGCGGAGAACGCCTGGGCCTGCGCGCCGAACAGGCCCGCAAAGGCCGCAATCGACAGCGCGGAGGCCAGCAGCATCGCCCCCACGCCGACCGGGTTGATATCGTACAGATACGCGCGGCGGAACTCGATACCCGGCGGGCTGAGGCCCAGCGGCTTGTTGATCACCAGGTCCGCCACCACGGCGGTGATCCACGCGATCGCGATGTTCGAGTACAGGCCCAGCACCTGGTCCAGCGCCTGGAACACGTCCAGCTCCATCAGCAGCACGGCGATCAGCGCGTTGAACACGGCCCACACCACGCGGCCCGGGTGGCTGTGCGTAAGCCGGGCAAAGAAATTGGACCAGGCCAGCGACCCGGCATAGGCATTGGTCATGTTGATCTTGACCTGCGAGATCACGACGAACAGCGCGGTGGCCAGCACGGCCAGCGTGGGATTGGCAAACACTTCGCCAAAGCCGGCCAGGTACATGCGGTTCGGGTTGACCGCTTCGGCCAGCGATGCGCCGCCCTTGATCGCCAGCAGCGCGAGCAGCGCGCCGCCCAGCATCTTGAGGATGCCCAGCACAATCCAGCCCGGCCCGGCCACCAGCACGCCAAGGTGCCAGCGCAGGCGGTTTTCCGCGGTCTGCTCCGGCATGAAACGCAGGAAGTCGACCTGTTCGCCGATCTGGGTGATCAACGCCACGCCCACCGCGGTCGCCGCACCGAACATCAGCATGTTGAAGCCGCCATTGGCCGGCGACTGGCCGGCGAAATGGGCCAGCTCGCCCAGCAGCTCCGGCTGCTTGTGGAAGATGGCGATGAAAGGCAGCGCCAGCAGCAGCAGCCAGACTGGCTGGCTGATCATCTGGATGCGGCTGATCAGCGTGACGCCGTGCGTGACCAGGGGGATCACCGCCAGCGCGCTGACGAGGTAGCCGAGATACAGCGGCAGGTGGAAATACAGCTCCAGCGCATAGGCCATGATGGCCGCTTCCAGCGCGAACAGGATGAACGTGAACGACGCATACACGAACGACGAGATGGTGGAGCCGATGTAGCCGAATCCGGCGCCGCGCGTGAGCAGGTCCATGTCCACGCCATGGCGCGCGGCGTAGTAACTGATCGGCAAACCGGTCAGGAAGATGATCAGGCCGACTGCAAGGATCGCCCAGAAGGCGTTGACGAAGCCATAGTTGACCGTGATGGTGCCGCCGATCGCTTCGAGCACCAGGAATGAAATCGCCCCGAATGCCGTGTTCGACACGCGGAACACCGACCATTTGCGGAACGAACGCGGTGTGTAGCGCAGGGCATAGTCTTCGATCGTTTCGCTGGCGACCCACGTGTTGTAGTCACGCCGGATCTTGATGATGCGCTGCGGCGGCTCGGACTCGGTGGATTGGCTACTTTTTGGTGCGGCGGTGGTCATGTGCAGCTTATTTGCAATTCATGTGCAACTTATGTGCAGCTTTATGTGCATTTTTTGCCCCAATTTGGGGCAGCAGGAGGCGTGCGTGCAAGAGTGGCACGCCGTCGACTGTCCTGCATGCAAGAAACCTGCCCGCTCAGCCGTGATACCCAAGGCAACTCTTCGATATCAAGTGCCCGGGACTGACGTACAATCGCCGATCGACTGAAGGTTCTTGCTGGAATTGACAATGTATAAAAAGAATCCCGTATTGATCGAGCCGGCTGCCTGGCCATCACAGCGTGCCGCCGCCGCCGGTCCGTATGCGGTCCTGCTGCGCATGCTGCTCATCGGCCTGGCCGTGCTGTCGCTGTCGCGCATGGCGCTGATGGCCTGGCAATGGGATCGCGTGGCCGCCGAGGGGATTCCCGGCCAGATGCTGCTGCAGGGCGTGCGGGCGGACCTGATCCTGCTCGGCTACCTGCTGGCCGTCCCGGTGCTGCTGGCACCGCTGCTGGCACACCGGGCCACGCTCGGGATATGGCGCAAGCTCACGCTGGGGTGGGCCACGATCGCGCTGGTGTTCGTGGTGTTCATGGAATTTTCCACGCCGCAGTTCCTGATGCAGTATGACGTGCGCCCGAACCGGCTGTTCGTCGAATACCTGTCCGCTCCCGCCGAAGTGTTCGCCACGCTGTGGAACGGCTTCCGCCTGGCGGTCATCCTCGGCATGGCCGGCACCGTCGCGCTCAGCGTGGCGATGGTGCGGCTGCTGCGCGGCGCGGCGCGCACCGTGTCGCCATGGTCCACCAAAAAACTGCTGCTGACGTGGCCGCTGATCTGCTTCGTCCTCTTCCTGCAGATCCGCTCGACGACGGCGCACCGGCCCGCCAATGCCGCCATGTTCGCGCTGACGAGCGACGCGATGGTCAATGCACTGATCATCAACTCGCCGTGGTCCGTGCTGGAGGGCGCGGCGTCGCTGCGGGAAGAAAAAACGTCGTCCGAAATCTATGGCGACATGCCCCGCGAGCGGGTACTGGCCGAAGTGAAGGCCGTGCCTTGGCTGCGCGACTATCGCTTCACGCGCCCGGAGCTGCCGACACTGCATCGCCAGGTGCCGGCGATCGCGCGCGACAGGCCCCTGAACCTGGTGATCGTGCTGCAGGAAAGCCTGGGCGCCACGTTCGTGGAATCGCTCGGCGGCCTGCCGCTCACGCCGGAGCTGGAGAAACTGAAAAAGGAAGGCTGGTGGTTCGAGCAGCTGTATGCCACCGGCACGCGATCGGTGCGCGGCATCGAGGCAGTGGTGGCGGGCAATGCGCCCACGCCGGCACGCAGCGTGGTCAAGCTGTCGCTCTCGCAGACCAATTTCTACACGCTGGCGGCCGGGCTGGGCCAGCAGGGCTACCAGACCGAGTTCGTCTACGGCGGCGAGGCACACTTCGACAACATGCGCAGCTTCTTCACGGGGAACGGTTTCCAGAAGATCGTCGACCGCAAGCAGATGAAGCCGAAGTTCACCGGCAGCTGGGGCGCCTCCGACGAAGACCTGTTCGACAAGTCGCTCGAGCGGCTCGATGCGCTGCATGCCGAGGGCAAGCCGTTCTTCAGCCTGATCTTCACCTCGTCGAATCACGAACCGTTCGAGTTCCCGGACGGGAAAATCACGCTGCACGACCCGGAGAAGCAGACCGTCAACAACGCCGTCAAGTATGCCGATTTCGCCCTGGGCAAGTTCATCGCAGCGGCCAAGCGGCAGGCCTACTGGAAGAATACGGTGTTCCTGATCGTGGCCGACCACGATAACCGTGTGTATGGCAACAGCCTGGTGCCGATCAAGAAGTTCCATATTCCCGGCCTGATCCTGGGCGCCGACATCGAACCGAAGCGCATCGCCACGCTGGCCAGCCAGATCGACCTGGGCCCCACGCTGCTGTCGCTGATGGGCGTGACCAGCGAGCACCCGATGATCGGCCGCGACCTGGTGCGCGACAGCACGACGCCGGGCCGGGCCCTGCTGCAGTTCAACGATTACTTCGCCTACCTGGAAGGCAGGACCGCCACGATCCTGCGGCCTGGAGGCAGCCCGCTGCTGGGCCGCTACGATGCCGCGACCGGGCAGGTGGATACCGACAACGGTGGCACGCCCACGCCCGCCCAGGTGAGCCGGGCCATGGCGCACGTGATGCTGCCTGCGCTGCTGTACCAGGAAGGGTCTTACCGGCTGCCGCCGGCGCGGTAATCGGCACCAGCAAAAACGCCAACCCATGCAGGTTGGCGTTTTAGTTTTTGAGGATCGAAGTCCTCTCGTATAGTGATGAAGAAGTGCCCGGCAAAATCTTGGGTATCGACCCTCAATCCTTCTTTTCCCTGAACTCACCATCGATCACCCTGTCGTCGGCGCTTTGGTCGGCGCTTTGAGCAGGTTTTCGGCCGGTGAATTTGGTGACCGACGATAGCATCCGGTCGAAGATGACTCGCCTCAACCAGGGGAAGGTGAGAAGAAACGCCACAGCGAAACCTGTAAAGAGCGCGGCCACGTAGTCGCCTCGCGACAGGAAGTCCAGCGAGCAGAGGGCAACCAGGCCGACCATGAGCGGTCGACGTACAGGTTTGGGCAAGAGTCCGACGATGCGCGGCTTGCCTTTGCTTATCCAGGGAAATCTGGCAAAAACAAGCCCCAGCAGCAGTCCGGCCATGGCCCTGCCTGTGCCGAGATGGTCGGCCAACACCCCGACGACAAGGAAACCGGTATAGGTCAGCGCACCGGCCAAGCCCGCCAGCACGGATAACGCGACAGCGATCATCAGCCTTGGCCTGCGTATCGCCGCTGTGACTAGAAAACGTAGGATTTGTGTACTCCTGCAAGTGGCCGTCGGAACGGTATCGCAAATATTAACAGCACTCTTCGCGCCCGCGCTTACGGAATGAATCGCTCAGGGTTTGCCGAAGCCGTACTTCGCCAGGATGGCCTGGCCGGCGCCGGACGCCGCATGGTCGACGAACTGGCGGGCCAGTTTCGGTTGCTGTGCATTGGCGATGACCGCGATGGGGTAGCGTACCGGCAGGGTGGTCGGAATGGTGGCCACCGCCTTGACCTTGTCTTTCTGGGCCTGCACATCGGTCGCATAGACAAAGCCGGCGTCGGCCTCGCCGCGCGCCACGTAGTCGAGGCTCTGGCGCACCGACGTACCAAAGACGAACTTCGGTTCCAGGGTGCGCCACAGGCCGGCCTGCGCCAGCGCCTCCTGCGTGTAGCGGCCGATCGGCACGCTGGCCGGATTGCCGGTCGTCAGGCGCTGCGCGGCATGCAGGTCGGCCAGGGAAGCGATCTTGCTGCCGGTCGGCACGATCAGTACGACGGTATTGCTGGCGAAATCGCGCCGCGTGCCCGCTGCCAGCAGGTTCCGGTTCGCTGCCTTATCCATCGCCTCCTGGTCGGCCGACGCGAACACATCCACCGGCGCGCCCTTGGCGATCTGCTGCACCAGCGGATCGGAAGCAGCGAAGTTCAGCAGCACGCGGTTGCCCGGGTGAGCAGCCTCGAACGACTGGGCCAGTTCCCTGAACGCATTGGTCAGGCTGGCGGCCGCGGAAACGGTAAGGTCCGCTGCGCTGGCCAGCATCGGCAGCGCGGCCGCCAGCGCGGCGGCAATGAATTTCCTGTGCATCTGCTCTCCAAATTGTATACAAAAGCGTAATATACATGAGTATATAGCGAGTTTTTCGAGTGTATCGCTTTCATGCAGGATCAGTCATGACGGACTCGGAAATTTGATGCAATCGGCACAGTCGAAGCGGGCGCTTGCCCTGGATGCCGATAACTCAGCCTGCTGGCTGGCGCTGCCCGAGGCCGGCAATTGTGCGGGCCGGATCGGAGCGGCTCAGTACACTCGCCCCATCGAAAACAGGCAGCGAGGCAAGGGTGCGCTACATGGATTTCAGTTCCTGGCAGGCGGTGCTGACGACGTTCCTCAGCCTGGCCGTGTTCACGCTGGTCGGCGTGGGCATCCGCATGCTGCTCATGCAGACGGTGCAGCAGCGGCGCGAGCGCATGAACCGCCAGATCAACGAGCGGCTGAAAACGCTGATCGCTGCGTACCGCACGCTGGGCGGTTCGTTTACCGGCGAGCTGACCGTCGATCCCCGCCACCTGCGCGACCTGAAGACGGACGATCCGCGCAGCGCATCGGAGCGCTCGCGGCGGATTCGCGACGCGGTGGAAGCCGCGCTGTCGGACATCCTCCTGCTCGGTACCGAAGAGCATTGCCGGCTGGCCGGGCAGGCTGCGGCCGACATGGCGGCCGGCCGCCCGATCCACACGGCGGACCTGGTGATCGCGTTGCGCGATTTCATCCGCGAGGCGCTCGACCTGGGGCCGATCCCGGCGGACGTGGCGATTCCGCTGCAGGGGCCGACCCGTGCCCAGGGCAGTGGCGCGCGCGGCAAGGGCGAGGGCGCAAAAGGTGGCGGTGGTGGCGGCGGTGCCGCAGATGGGGGCGGGGGAGGCGGGGGAGGCGGGGGAGGGGGCATCGGCTTTAGCCTTGGACACAAGGCGGACCACGATGCCAGCTAGCAAGCTATAACCACGTGCAAGCACACCGGTACCGTCCCGCAAGGCGGTACCGGTGCAGCCCGTCGTTACGCCTGCTTGGCCTGGTGCGCGTGCAGTTGCTCGCGCAGCTGGGAAACGTTGACGCTCGTGTAGTCCTTGTTGAACTCGGTCTTGATCACGTCTTTCAGGTGCGGATCGATGACGGAGCGCAGCGTGCCCAGGAACTGGGGCGACGCGGAGATGACCAGTTGGCCGAAGCGGCCTTCCTGGTGCGCCTTCACCAGGTAGGCGGAAATATCCTTGGCGAACCTGATGGCTTCCGCCTCGACGGGCGTGACGGCCGGCTGGTAGGCCTTGTTCGGCGCGCCCACATTGGCATTGTGGGCAAGCCCCACGCCCTGCGTGCCGCCAATGTTGTGGCCGCTGCCCGCGGCGGCCGTGGGGCCGATCTGGTCGGTGACGAGGTCGGAAATGCTCTGCCTGGCGCCGGAGTTGACCATGTCTTCGATTTCCTGCAGCGGTTCGTTCAGCGCCGATTCCTCGAAGAATCGTGCGCGGCCTGCATTGGCCGTGATAATCCAGGTTGGTTTCATTCTTCTATTCCTGTCGGTCTGTGATCGTGAATAGTGTGTTTCCGCGGCGATGCTGTTGCCGGAAACAGGCGTATTGCCATGCGGCCCAATGCCGCG
The DNA here is from genome assembly GCA_036386715.1 of Pseudoduganella sp. Lineage (GTDB taxonomy): Bacteria > Pseudomonadota > Gammaproteobacteria > Burkholderiales > Burkholderiaceae_D > Rugamonas. The sequence continues at coordinate 5,777 of DASVVD010000393.1, read as the reverse complement.
AGCCTTGCTACCCGCCTGGCGGGCCAGGAACGCCGGATGCCTTCGCATGCCGGTCATGGCGGGGCCAGTATAGCCCTGGCACCGGATACCCGGCGCACCGACGGGAACAGCCTGTCCAGTGCTGCCGAGCTACAGCCGGACTACAGCCGGACTACAGCCGACCGATGCTGCGACCATGCCTGCCGTGCGCGCGCCTGCCCGCGACTTGCGCACAATAAGCCGATCGACACGAACAGGAGGGCAAGATGACCAACCAGCAGAAGGATATGCAGGACCAGGCCGCCCAGCCGGCCCCCAACCAGGACACACTGGCCGAGCAGGGTGCCGTGCCGGTGCACGATTCGCCGACGCCGGCCCCGACCGGGGCAGAGGTGGTGGGCGCGGCAGGAGGTACCGATGCCTCCGCAGCCGCCGCGCAGTCGGGTAACACCGGCCCTGGCGGTGCGGGCCTGCGTCATGTGGGCGATGCTGCCGGCGTGCCGGGAACGCCCGGCGGCACGGTGTCCGAGGATGCGCTGGATACGGCTGCCGGTGCGGCGGCGGCAGGCGGAACCGGGCTGGGCGAAGCGGCCACCGCCGATGACACGCGCACCGGCACCGGCACCACTTCCGGCCATGGCACATCGCTGACAGGCGGCGGCCAGCAGACCTGACAAGCGGGACGGCAAGGCTCAGCCGGCCGTCTGCCGGGGAAGAATCTCCAGCAGGCTGCGTGCGCTGCTCATGCAAAGACGCCACCCGGAGGTGGCGTTTCACAGGTTTGTCCGGTCGAGCAGAGCTTCAGCCCGGCGCACGCTGCCGGCGTCTTGCCAGCGCGTCGGGAAAACGATGCTTTACGGGCAGGCTCCTGTTTGCCTGGATCCGGCTCAGATCACACCCTGGGCCAGCATGGCATCCGCCACCTTCACGAAGCCGGCGATGTTGGCGCCGTCCACGTAGCTGACGGTGCCATCCTCGCGCGTGCCGTACCTGACGCAGGCCTCGTGGATGCCCTTCATGATCTGCAGCAGACGCGTATCGACTTCCTCGCGTGGCCAGCCCATGCGCTCCGCGTTCTGGCTCATCTCCAGGCCCGAGGTGGCGACACCGCCGGCATTGCTGGCCTTGCCCGGCGCGTACAGCACGCCGGCAGCCTCGAAGGCCTTCGCCGCTTCGATCGTGGAAGGCATGTTGGCGCCTTCGGCCACGCACAGCACGCCATTGCCGATCAGGGTGGCGGCATCGTTCGCATCGAGTTCGTTCTGCGTGGCGCAGGGCAGCGCCACATCCACCGGCACGTGCCATGGGCGCACGCCCGCTTCGAAACGGCTGCCGGTGCGTTCGGCGTAATCGCTGACGCGGCCATACAGGTGGTTCTTCACCTCCATCAGGATGGCCAGCTTCTCGGGCGTGAAGCCGTCCATGTCGATCACGGTACCGCTCGAATCCGACACCGTGACCACCCTGGCGCCCAGTTCCATCGCTTTTTCGACAGCGTATTGCGCCACATTGCCCGACCCGGAAACGCTCACGCGCAGGCCGTCGAACGAGCGGCCGCGTGTCTTGAGCATTTCCTCGGCGAAGTACACCGTGCCGTAGCCGGTAGCTTCCGGGCGCATCAGTGAACCGCCGAAGCTCAGGCCCTTGCCGGTGAAGACGCAGTCGGCACGATTGCTGAGCTTTTTCATCATGCCGGCCATGTAGCCCACCTCGCGGCCGCCAACGCCGATGTCGCCGGCGGGAACGTCGGTATCCGAGCCGACGTGGCGGAACAGTTCGCTGACAAAGGCCTGGCAGAACCGCATCACTTCACCCTGGCTCTTGCCCTTGGGGTCGAAGTCGGAGCCGCCTTTGCCGCCGCCCATCGGCAGGGTCGTCAGCGCATTCTTGAAAGTCTGTTCGAACGCCAGGAATTTCAGCACCGACAACGTGACCGACGGGTGGAAGCGCAGGCCGCCCTTGTAGGGACCGATCGCCATGCTGTGCTGGATACGATAGCCGCGATTGACCTGGACCTGGCCATGATCGTCCACCCACGAGATGCGGAACATCACTACCCGCTCCGGCTCGACCAGGCGGTCCAGCAGGCCCTGTCCGGCATACCTGGGGTGTTTTTCAATGAACGGCCACAGGCTTTCCATGACTTCGGTGACAGCCTGCAGGAACTCCGGCTGGCCTGGGTTGCGGTCGGCAACGTGCTGCAAGAACTGGTGTACGGATGCGTATTTCATGTGGATCCCAAAGAACGATGGACATCGCGAGCGGTGCGACGGCGGAAGGTAGGACCAGGCAAGCAGCGGGATGCTGCGCACCAAAATCGTGCATTACTTTGGGATAGTAACAAATAAAGATGTTTCAGCGGTAGCCCGGGGCAGGGAAGCCCGGAGCAATTACCGCAAAATTATTGCCGTGATTGGCGGATAAAAAACGACGAATTGGTAAGGATCGTCGTTTTTTATTCTTTGAAATGTGCCAGTGCCGGTACTTCGCCGGTTTCCTTCAATCGGCTCTGACACCTTCCCTGCCTCGCTGCAGGGTAAAGCGCCGGAAGCGCTGGCGCGTGCTTTCCTCGTCATGCAGCATCATGCTCGACTTGATCAGGTCGCTCCGGCTAACCACGCCCACCAGCTCGCGGCTGGCGGCGTCGGTCACCACCGGCACCCGCTCCAGCCCATGCACGGCCAGCCGGACCGCGACCGTGCGGCAGGTTTCGCCGCGCAGGGCGACGATCGGGGCATTCACGCCGAACAGCTCGCCCACCTGTGCGCCGCCTTCGCTCAAATGCTCGAGCGCGGCCCGGTCCAGCATGCCGATCACGGCGCCGTTGCGCGTGACCGGGTAGGCACGGTGGCGCTGCGTGGCACCGAAATGCGACCGCAGCACGTCGGCGGCAAGCGCACCGGCATCGACGGACAGGGGTGCCGGCGTCATCACTTCGCTCACGCTGTGCCGCTCCAGCGGATCGATGCCGTATTCCCGGTAGATATGATGCCCGCGGCGTGCGATCTTCTCCGTCAGGATGGAGCGGTGCATCGTGATGACGGTGAAGCCATACGCCACTACGGAGGCGGCCAGCACCGGCAGCAGCGCATTGGCGTCGTGCGTCAATTCATAGGCGAACACGGTGGCCATGATCGGCGCGCGCATCATGCCGCCGAGGGTGGCGGCCATGAAGACTAGCGGCCAGACAGCCGGGGCGCCGCCTGGCAGCCAGGGGCCCAGCACGGTGCCCAGGCCGGCACCCAGCATCAGCAACGGCGCCAGTACACCGCCGGACGTGCCGGAACCCAGCGCAATCAGCCACATCACCGCCTTGGCCAGCAACAGGCTGGCCACCACGCCCAGCGCGAGCCTGTTCTGCAGCAGGTCGCCGATCACGTCATAGCCCACGCCCAGTGCACGCGGCTGCAGATAGCCGCCGATGCCGATCGCCAGCGCACCGAGCGCCGGCCACCACATCCAGTGCAGCGGCAGCTTGTGGAAACCATCCTCGATCCGGTACAACAAGGTGGACATGAGCCACGCCATCGCGCCGCACAGGATGCCGGCCACCATGCAGGAAAGCAGCGCCACCGGTTGCAACTGCAGCGATTGCTGGGGGAACAGCGGGGCTGCCTCCATCACGAGAGGGCGCAGGAAGCCAGCCACCGCACAGGCAATGGCCACCGGCAGCAGGCTGCGCGGGCGCAGTTCGAACAGCAGCAGTTCCACCGCCAGCAGCAGCGCGGCGATGGGCGTGCCGAACACCGCCGTCATGCCGGCCACGGCACCGGCCACCAGCAAGGTCTTGCGTTCCGCGCCCGTCAGGTGGAAATGCTGGGCGATCAGCGAGCCGACCGCGCCGCCCGTCATGATGATGGGGCCTTCCGCGCCGAATGGCCCGCCGCTGCCGATCGCGATGGCGGAGGCCAGCGGCTTGAGCACCGCGACCTTGGGCGACATGGCGCTTTTCTTGAACATGATCGCTTCGATCGCTTCGGGAATGCCATGCCCGCGCACCTGCTCGGAGCCGAAGCGGGCGATCAGGCCAACGACCAGTGCGCCGAGCACCGGTACGGCAATGACCCAGGCGCCCAGCGTGTGCGCCGCCGGCGAGTGGAATTCCGTGGATAGGGCCTGGAAGAAGAAGAGGTTGGTAAACAGGTTGATGCCGCGCAGCAGCAGCCAGGCCGTGCCCGTGCTGAGAACGCCGATCACGGCGGCCAGGCCGGCAATCGGCAGCAGGCGTGCATCGCCGTCGAAGTCGCGGCGGGAATCGTAGGGTTTCATGGTTGGGGCAGGTTGGGAATGGTGAAGACGCCTTGCAGCGATTGCAGTTCGGCGCGGTGCATCGCGGCCAGCCGCTCCAGCACGGCTTCGCCGGCAGGCAGCAGGTGAATTTCAACGCGGCGGCGATCTTGTGCGCTGGGCCTGCGCTGTACCAGGCCGGCCGCTTCGCAGCGCGTCAGCAGGGCCACCACGCCATGCTGTTGGGCTTGCAGGCGCTCGGCCAGTTCGCCCACCGTGGCCCAGTCGCGGCCGGGGTAGCCCTTGATGTGCAGCAGGAGCAGGTATTGCAAAGGCGTGATGCCTTCGGCCTGTGCGGCGTTTTCGGAAAAGCGCTCGAAGCGGCGCATCTGGTAACGGAATTCGGACAGTGCCGCGAAATCGGTCTTGGAGAGGGGCGGGGAGGGCATCGGAATTTATATCATGTTGTGATGTAATTTCGCGAAATGATAGCACGGATGGTCAAACAGTTTTTGTTGGCGGGCCGCCCTTCGGTTGGCCGGAGCTATGGCCTGCGTATGGGCTGCAGGGAAGGGGAATGTGGTGGGGGTAAGGCGGGCGTGCTGGTGCGGGGAGTGACTGGTAAAGGTGCTCGTCAACCAGGATTTTCAATCCCTGTTTGTCAGCTTTCGCCTGTCGCCGCTGGTCCGGCGCGGCGGCAACGCTCCGAACAATACTTGACCTGTTCCCAGTCGCGCTCCCATTTCTTGCGCCAGGTAAAAGGCAGCTGGCAATGGGCGCAGACCTTGGTGGGAAGCTCGGATTTCTTGCGCATCTTCATGGCGATGATTGTAACTGCGCGAGCCGAGGGGAGAGCAGGGCTACGCCGGCAGGGATGGAACCTATCCGTCTACCAGGGTAGTTCCGCCCCGTTATAGGACCTGAAACAGCCGCTCTCGGCAGGTGTCAGCGCGTCGATGACTGCCAGCATTTCCGCGGCAGCATCCTGTGCCGGCCGCCCGATCGTCTGGCCCCGGAACGGTTGCGACAGGCGTGAGCTGACGGTGCCCGGGTGCAGTGCCACCAGCACGCTGTTCTTCTGGTTGCGCGCCGCTTCGATGGCGGCTGTCTTGACGAGCATGTTCAGGGCGGCCTTGGACGCGCGATAGCTGTACCAGCCGCCCAGCCGGTTGTCGCCGATGCTGCCCACCTTTGCCGACAGCATGGCCATGATGGCGCGTTCGCTCGCCAACAGCGGAACGAAATGGCGCATCACCAGCGCGGGGCCGAAGGTGTTCGCCTGGAACGTCGCCTGCATTTGCAGGTAATTCAGGTCGGCCAGGCGCTTCTCCGGCATGAACGCTTCGTTGTGCAGCAGGCCTGCCGCATTGATGATCAGGTGGTAACGCCGGCCGTCGCCAAGGATGCGTGCCGCTTCGGCGATGCTGTCTTCGTCGGCGAAGTCGACCGGTGGTGTCGAGTGGCGATGCAGGCCATGCACCGCTGCACAGCGCGGCGAATTACCGAGCAGGTCGGCAAAGGCCGCGCCGATCGTGCCCGAGGCACCGATGACCAGGGCGTTGAACTGGTTG
>DASVVD010000392.1:0-5126 GCA_036386715.1 Pseudoduganella sp. | reverse complement strand
CACCTTCGGTTCACTCGGCTTGCCCGACACCGCACTGGGCGCGATCTTCCAGGATGCCAGCGGCCGCGTCGACCCGAACCTGGCCATGACGCTGCGCACGTATTCGAATGCCGGCGAGCAGGTGCTGAAGGGCTACGAGCTGGCGTACCAGCAGGCCTTCGATTTCCTGCCCGATCCGTTCAAGGGCTTCGGCGCGCTGGCCAGCTTCACGCACATTGATCCGTTCAACAGCCAGCGCTGGATCACCAACGCCGGCAAGGAAATCGAGGTCAACTCTGTGCCGAAGTTCGCCTACAGCACCACCGGCTACTATGAGCGGGGCCCGCTGGCGGTGCGCCTGTCGTGGAACTACAAGGGCCGCTCGCTGCACGGCGACAACCCGCGCAACAACGGCGACGACCTGATCCGCTGGCGCGCCGCCCGCGGCTACCTGGACGGCAACATCAGCTACAAGATCAGCGACAAGCTGGAACTGCGGCTCGATGCGCTGAACCTGTCCAACACGCTGACCTACGATTATTTCGAGGATGCGAACGGCGTGTACGGCGGCGGCAAGAAGACGCGGATGGACTACGCCAAGTACGACGGCCGCACCATCAAGATCGGCATCCGCGGCTCGCTGTGATGGCGTTCGTACTCCGGGGAGTCGGGCTGGCGCTGGTGTCCGCCGTGCTCCTCGCCGGCTGCGCGCAGCCCGGTGCCGGCGTGCCCGGCACCGATGTCCGCATGGTCGACGTGGCGCCGGGCTGGGCGGACAATTCCGTCAACACGGTGATCTTCCGCCGCCATGCCCTGGTCAGCGACGGCAGTCTGCAGTTCATTGCGTTCTACGATGCCGAAGGTCGCGTGGTGCTGGGCAAGCGGCAGGCCGGCGCGACGCGCTGGGAGCTGGCGCCCACGCAGTACCAGGGCAACGTGCGCGACGCGCACAACAGCATCAGCATCGGCCTGGATGCCGGCGGCGTGCTGCACGTGGCGTTCGATCACCACAACGGCCCGCTGCGCTATGCCCGCGGCACCGCGCCGCATGCGTTGACGCTGGGCGCGGAGGAACCGATGACGGGGCGCGACGAGCGCTCGGTCACGTATCCCGAGTTCCACACGCTGGCCGGCGGCGGCATGCTGTTCCTGTACCGCGACGGCGGCTCCGGCCGCGGCAACCTGGTGGTCAACCGCTACGACGCCGCCACTGGCAAATGGGCGCGGCTGCAGGACAACCTGATTTCCGGCGAAGGCAGGCGCAGCGCCTACTGGCAGGCCGCCGTCGACGGGCAGGGCACCATCCACGTGTCGTGGACCTGGCGCGAATCGCCCGATGTCGCCAGCAACCACGACATCGCCTATGCGCGCTCGCGCGACGGCGGCGTGACGTGGCAGGACAGTACCGGCCGCGCGCTGGCGCTGCCGATCACAGAGGCCACGGCCGAAGTGGCCGCCCGGGTGCCGCAGAACAGCGAGCTGATCAACCAGACCTCGATGGCCGCCGACGGCGCGGGCCGGCCGTACATCGCCACCTACTGGCGCAAGGCCGGCGAGACGGTGCCGCAGTACCGCATCGTGCACCTGGGCGAGGCCGGCTGGCGCACGCTCGACCTGCCGTTCCGGCGCACGGAGTTCTCGCTGTCCGGCGCGGGCACGAAGGCGATTCCCGTATCGCGCCCACAGCTGGTGGTCGATGACAAGGGCGCTAGCGCCTTGCTGCTGTTCCGTGACGCGGAGCGGGGCAATAAGGTGTCGACCGCCATGGTCGACATGGCGCGCGGCAGCTGGACGGTGCGCGACCTGACCGACGCGCCGGTGGGTGCGTGGGAACCGAACCTCGACCCGCAGCGCTGGCAGCGCAGCGGGGAACTGAACCTGTTCGTGCAGGACGTGCGGCAGGCCGATGGCGAAGGACTGGCAAAGGGCGCAGCCACGATGGTGCGCGTGCTGGAGTTCAAACCGTAAGGAATGGAAACGATGAATCATCAAGCAGTGCAGCACCCGTACCGGGTCAAGGGCATGCTGCTCGCCGCGGCGTTCGTGCTGGCCGGCTGTGCGGCCCAGAATGAGGCCGTGCAGGAACCGGCGCGGCAGGCGAAGCCGCAGGGCAGGGCGGACGTGGTGGCCGCCATGGACAAGGTCAATGGCTACTGGCAGAAGACCACGCCGGCGCGGGAATGGCCGTTCTGGAACGTGGCCGCCTACCACACGGGTAACCTGGAAGCCTTCAAGATCACCGGGAACGCGGCCTACCTGCGCTATACCCAGGACTGGGCGGAGCACAACAAGTGGATGGGCGCCAGGTCGACCGACAAGGCACAGTGGAAATACACCTACGGCGAGACCGACGAGCACGTGCTGTTCGGCGACTGGCAGACCTGCTTCCAGGTCTACGCGGACCTGTACAAGCTGCAGCCCGATCCTGCGAAGATCGCCCGCGCCCGCGAGGTGATGGAATACCAGATGAGCACCCCGAACGACGATTACTGGTGGTGGTCGGACGGGCTGTATATGGCCATGCCGGTGATGACGCGCCTGTATTCGGTCACCGGCAACAAGCAGTACCTGGCCAAGATGCACGAGTACTTCGCCCATTCCCGCAAGATCATGTACGACGAGGATGCCAAGCTGTTCTACCGCGATGCGCGCTACGTCTATCCGGCGCACAAGAGCGGCAATGGTGGCAAGGACTTCTGGTCGCGCGGCGTGGGCTGGGTGTTCGCGGCGCTGCCGCGTGTGCTGGAGGACCTGCCCAGGGACGATCCGCACCGCGCCGAATACGAGCAGGTGTTCCGCGACATGGCGGCATCGCTGAAGAAAGCGCAGCAGGCCGACGGTTACTGGACCCGTAGCCTGCTCGACCCGGCCCATGCGCCGGGGCCGGAGACCAGCGGCACCGCGTTCTTCACGTATGGCTACCTGTGGGGCATCAACCACGGCCTGCTGGACAGGACCGAGTACCTGCCGACCGCGCGCAAGGGCTGGGAATTCCTGGCGAAGACCGCCGTGCAGCCGGACGGGCGCCTGGGTTACGTGCAGCCGATCGGCGACCGCGCGATCCCGGGGCAGGTGGTGGACAGGAACTCGACCGCGCACTTCGGCGTGGGCGCCTTCCTGCTGGCCGGTGCGGAAATGGTGCGGTTGCTGGATAAAGGAGAATAAATGGAACGTCGCAATTTCATGCGCGGCCTGGCTGCCGCGCCAGGTGCCGCTCTACTGGCCGGTGGCGCCGACGCGCTGGCCGCCGAGGCATCGGTACCGGGTTCGCCCGCCGATGCCCGTGCCTTCCAGCTCGGCCTGATGCAGAGGATGGCCGAGCCGGTGCTGGCCAACATGGCGAAGGGGCAGCTGAAAAAAACTTTCCAGCTGGAGGTCAGCCCCACGTGGGATGGCCGCGACAAGGGTGTCACTTACCTGGAATGCTTCGGGCGGCTGATCGCCGGCGTGGCGCCATGGCTGGAGCTGCCGGACGACGCCACGCCGGAGGGCAAGTCGCGCAAGCGGCTGCGCGAGCTGGCGGTGCAGAGCTACGTGCACTCGGTCGATCCGAAGAGCCCGGACTACCTGCTGTGGAAGGGACCGGGGCAGACGCTGGTCGATTCGGCCTACTTCACGAATGCGCTGATGCGCGCGCCGAAGGCATTGTGGGAGCCGCTCGATGCGACCACGAAACGCCGCATCGTCGCCGAAATCAAGAGCCTGCGCCGTATCGAGCCGCCGTACATCAACTGGCTGCTGTTCGCCGCGATGAACGAGGCGTTCCTGCTGTCGATCGGCGAGGAGCACGATCCGATGCGGATGAACGTGGCGATCCGCAAGATCAACGAGTGGTATATCGGCGATGGCTGGATCAAGGATGGCGAGGCGTTCCACTTCGATTACTACAGCTCGTACGTGATGTACCCGATGCTGGTCGAGATCCTCGAGGTGCTGGCGAAGCACAAGGGGCCGTTCTGGAACGGCAAGCCGGACGAGCTGCTGGCACAGGCCTACCAGCGCATGCAGCGCTATGGCGAGCACCTGGAACGCTTCATCTCGCCGCAAGGCACGTGGCCGCCAGTGGGCCGCTCGCTCACCTACCGCACCGCCGTGTTCCAGCCGCTGGCGCTGCTGGCGTGGCGCAAGCAGCTGCCGAAATCGCTGCCCGAAGGGCAGGTGCGCGCCGCACTGGACGCCGCCCACCGCGCCATCTGGACCACGCCATCGAATTTCACGAGCGACGGCTACCTGACGATCGGCTTCATGGGCCACCAGCCGGAACTGGGCGACTGGTATTCGAACAACGGCAGCATGTACATTGCTTCGGCCGGTTTCCTGTCGCTGGGACTGCCCGCCACGGACAGCTACTGGACCGCTCCGGCGCAGGACTGGACGCAGAAGAAGGCGTATTCGGGGGCGAAGTTCCCGAAGGATTATCCGGTGAATTATTGAGCCGCCATGGGACGTTTGGAAGCGCCCCATGGTTGCCGGTGCCAGTGAGGAGCCATGGCTTGCAGCCCGGCGCAGATCGTTGTGCACGGCTGCCTGCGCTGCGGTGCAGACGCTCAGCCAAGCCCTGCAATCTGACAGGGCAAGTACGAAATCCGCAGCCTCGACCTCAGCGGTATAGCCAGACTGCATCCCGATTTTGCGTGGATCTCATCCGGGCTTTGTAGCTTCGGCGCTCTGCTTCGCGGCGAAGCGCCGCCGGCAAGCCGGCGCCTCGGCAATTATCGGGCGATCCGGAGAGGGCTTCGCTTGAGAGCATCCGCCCTTCGAATGTCACCGATAATTACCCTGCTGGCTGCCAGACATCATTAATCAAAAACGGATATCACGTGACCGGATTTGTCGATAATGAATTTGTCGATATCCGAGATTCTGTATCTGAATTCGTCGCCTTCTTCGCATTTCGATATGCGACCCGAAATTGTCGCCGGGTCCAGGTAGTAATACTTGCTTCCTGCTGAAGGCGGTACATTTTCCATGACCACATTGAGTATTTCGGGGATGTCGATCCTGACGGCGTTCGCACGCTCGTCACGAGCGTCGATGGTATCGACAAGATAGCCATCATCGCCAACCAGAACAAAAATCCCTTGCACCTCAAGCTCTTTTCCGAGTAATTGAGTCACATCAAGCAACACTTCACTGACATTCATTTT
>DASVVD010000391.1:0-3811 GCA_036386715.1 Pseudoduganella sp. | reverse complement strand
CTGATGCTCGGCGCCCTGTTCGCCGCCACCCTCCATGCCACGGAGGTGCGTGCCCAGGCCAGCGTCAAGCCCGCGGCCGCCACCGCCCCGGCCAAGTTCACCGAACTGGCGAAGACCCCGCAGATGGGCTGGAACACCTGGAACACCTTCGCCTGCGAGATCAACGAACGGCTGATCCGCGAAGCGGCCGACGCGCTGGTCTCGAGCGGCATGCGCGAGGCCGGCTATGTGTACGTCAACATCGACGACTGCTGGCACGGCGAGCGCGACGAGAACGGCTTCATCCAGGCCGACCCGCAGCGTTTCCCGTCCGGCATGAAGGCGCTGGCCGACTACGTCCATGAACGGGGCCTCAAGCTGGGCATCTATTCGGACGCCGGTGCGCATACCTGCGCCGGCAAGCCGGGCAGCCGCGGCCACGAATACCAGGATGCGCAAACCTATGCGCGCTGGGGCATCGACTACGTCAAGTACGACTGGTGCGACACCGACGGCCTGAACGCCCGGGGTGCGTACACCACCATGCGCGACGCCCTGCGCGCGGCCGGCCGGCCGATCCTGTTCGCACTGTGCGAGTGGGGCGACAACAAGCCGTGGGAATGGGCGGGAGACGTGGGTCACTCGTGGCGCACGACCGGCGACATCTATCCATGCTGGGACTGCGACTTCAACCGCGGCACCTGGTCGTCGTGGGGCGTGCTGTCGATCCTCGACAAGCAGGCCGGCCTGCGCAAGTACTCCGGGCCGGGCCGCTGGAACGACATGGACATGATGGAAGTCGGCAAGGGCATGACCGAGGACGAGGACAAGGCGCACTTCTCGATCTGGGCCATGATGAATTCCCCGCTGATCGCCGGCAACGATGTGCGCAAGATGTCGGCAACGACCCGCAAGATCCTGACCAACAGCGGCGTCATCGCCCTGAACCAGGACGAGCGCGGCATCCAGGCCTGGCGCTTCATGAACGACGGCCAGCTCGACATGTACGCCAAGCCGCTGGCCAACGGCGAGTGGGCACTGATGTTCCTGAACCGTGCCGACAAGGCGCGCAGCTACAAGTTCGACTGGAACGAACATGAGCTCAAGGATGAACTGACCCACAACCAGGTCCACTTCGGCAAGGTGCGCCACAGCTTCACGGAACTGTGGAGCGGCGCCACCGGCGACACGGCCAGGCCGTATGCCATGACGGTGCCGGCACATGGCGCGGTGGTGCTGCGCCTGCGCCCTCGCTGATATCCGGTTCGCACCGCGTCTCCTCTTCGGCGCCCCTCGGGGCGCTATTTTTCCTGGACCGGTTCTTGTACCCACTTCTTGCAGCCGCTTGCGCATCGCCGATACTTCCACCGATTTACGCCTACCTTCATGGAGACCGTATGTGGCATTCATTCAAACGCGCCTGGCTGGCGCTGTCGCTGCTGGCATGGCTGCTGCCGGCCGGCGCGCAGGCGCCGCGCGAGCGCATCAATATCGACCGCGACTGGCGCTTCGCCTACGGCCATGCGTTCGATGCCGGCCAGGACTTCGGCCATGGCTTGCGGCCGTTCTTCTTCGCCAAGGCCGGCTATGGCGACGGTCCGGCCGCGCCGGGCTTCAAGGATGCCGGCTGGCGCCGGCTCGACCTGCCGCATGACTGGGCGGTGGAACTGCCGTTCGATGCGCGCGGCAATACCAACCACGGCTCGAAGGCGATTGGCCGTGCCTTCCCGGCAAACAGCGTGGGCTGGTACCGCAAGAGCATCGATATCCCGGCCAGCGACCGGGGGCGGCGCATGGCGCTGGAATTCGACGGCGCCTACCGCGACAGCGTGGTATGGGTCAACGGCCACTATATCGGCAGGGAGCCCAGCGGCTATTCGGGCGTGCGCTACGACATCACCGACTACCTCGACTACGGCGGCACCAACCTGATCGCGGTGCGGGTTGACGCCACGATGGAGGAGGGCTGGTTCTATGAAGGGGCCGGGATCTACCGGCACGTCTGGCTGACCAGGACGGCGCCGCTGCACGTGGCGCAATGGGGCACGTTCGTGAAGACCACCGTGGTCGGCGGACATGCCGCGATCGAGGTGGACCTGAGCGTGCGCAACGACGCCGGCGAGGCCGCGCGCTTCACGGTCGAACACCGCATCCTCGGCCCCGACGGGGGCACGCTGGCGCGTACCCGCGCCGCCGGCCTGGCCGTGAGCGCCGCCGCCACGGGCGATTCCCGCCAGCGCCTGACGCTGCCGAAACCGCGCCTGTGGTCGCTCGACGATCCGCACCTGTACGTCCTGCGCACCACGCTGCTGCAGGATGGCCGCATCGTCGACAGCTACGACACCCGCTTCGGCGTGCGCACTGTGTCGTTCGACCCGGACAAGGGCTTTTTCCTGAACGGCAAGCCCATCAAGCTGCAGGGCACCAACAACCACCAGGACCATGCCGGCGTCGGCGTGGCGCTGCCGGATGGCCTGCAGGACTGGCGCATCAGGCAGCTCAAGTCGTTCGGTGTGAATGCCTACCGGACGTCGCACCATCCGCCCACCCCGGAACTGCTGGACGCCGCCGACCGCCTCGGCATGCTGGTCATCGACGAGCACCGCATGATGGGCACCTCGCCCGAGATCGTTTCCCAGCTCGAGCGCCTGGTACGGCGCGACCGCAACCACCCGAGCGTGATCCTGTGGTCGGTCGGGAACGAGGAGTGGGCGCTGGAAGGCAAGCCGCTGGGCACCCACCTGGCGCGGGAGATGCACGCCATCGTCAGGCGGCTGGACCCGACCCGGCGCACCTCGGTGGCCACCAGCTCGTCCGGCAAGGGAACCTCGGTCGGGGCCGACGTGATCGGCTTCAACTACGGCGCCCAGCACGACGTCGACGCCTTCCACCGCGCCCATTCCGGCAAGCCGGCCCTCATGAGCGAAGAGGGTTCCACGCTATCCACGCGCGGCGTTTATGTCGATGACAGCGCCAGGGTGCACCTGAACGCCTACGACCGCCAGGGCCGCCCGGGCAACAGCCTGAGTATCGAGGAAGGCTGGCGCCGCGTGCAGGAGCGCGACTGGATGGCCGGCATGTTCGTCTGGACCGGTTTCGACTACCGTGGCGAGACCACCCCGTTCGGCTGGCCGGCCGTCTCGTCGCAGTTCGGCATGCTCGATACTACCGGGGTATTGAAGGACACCGCCTACTACCTGAAAGCATGGTGGCGGCCGGAGCCGATGGTGCATATCCTGCCGCACTGGAACTGGCCGGGCCGGGAAGGGCAGCCGGTCGACGTGCGCGTCTACAGCAACGGCGACGAGGTCGAACTGCTGCAGGACGGCCGCTCGCTGGGGCGCAAGCCGATGGCACGCGATGGCCACCTGCGCTGGAGCGTACCTTACGCGCCGGGCCGCCTGGAGGCCGTGGCTTACCGGCGCGGCGTGCGCATTGCCGGCACCGACGTGGCAACCACCGGTGCGCCGGCGACCGTGCAGCTTTCCGGCGACACAAGCCGGCTTGCGGCCGACGGCCGCGCCATCGCAGTGGTATGGGTCAACGTCCGCGACCGGGATGGGCGGCTGGTGCCGACCGCGTCGGACCGCATCGACTTCGTGGTGAGCGGGCCGCTGCGCATCATCGGCGTGGGCAACGGCGATCCGGGATCGCATGAAGCCGACCGGCCGGCCGAACGCCATGCGTTCGTGCCGCTGTCGGGCTGGCGCACGCTGGCGCTGCAGGGGCCGGATGCGCTTTCGGCGCCGGCCGCGCCGGATTCCCTTCCTGCGCTGGCCGCGCCGGATTCCCTTCCTGCTCTGGCGCCGGAAGCCGACCTGTCGCAGTGGCG
>DASVVD010000390.1:0-2595 GCA_036386715.1 Pseudoduganella sp. | reverse complement strand
GCCGACTACACCCATGCGCTCGATTCGCGCGGCATCGATATCGCCTTCGACCTGTCGAACCCGATGGTGATCGTGGGGCTGTTCATCGGCGGCCTGATTCCCTATCTGTTCGGCGCGCTGGCGATGGAGGCGGTGGGGCGCGCGGCCGGCGCGGTGGTGATCGAGGTGCGCCGCCAGTTCCGCGACATCAAGGGCATCATGGATGGGTCGGGCAAGCCCGAATACGACAAGGCGGTGGACATGCTGACCGCCTCGGCGATCCGTGAAATGATCCTGCCGTCGCTGCTGCCGGTGGTGGTGCCGGTGCTGGTCGGCATGCTGCTGGGGCCGGCCGCGCTGGGCGGCATGCTGATGGGGACGATCGTTACCGGCCTGTTCGTGGCGATCTCGATGACGACCGGCGGCGGCGCCTGGGACAATGCCAAGAAATACATCGAGGACGGCAACCACGGCGGCAAGGGCTCCGATGCGCACAAGGCCGCCGTCACCGGCGACACGGTCGGCGACCCGTACAAGGACACGGCCGGCCCGGCCGTGAATCCGCTCATCAAGATCATCAACATCGTCGCGCTGCTGCTGGTGCCGCTGCTGCCGGCGACCGGCTGGCTGGCCGTGACGCCCGAGCCGGTGCAGGCGCGGGCAAAGGTCACGGGCCACGTGGCGGCCGGCGTGCCGCAGGCCTTGCCCGCGGTGCCCGCCGCCGAGCGCTAGGGGAACGATACGGGTTGGGGCAGTGCCAGCCGTGCGAAAGGCGCCGGCTGGGCGGCGTATCATCGGGTCACACGAATCGGCCAAATGGCCGACAACGCCTGGGGCCCGCCATGCCGCCGTTCCGCTGGAATACCTTGATCCATCCGTCCCTGCTTGCTTGCGCCGCCATGCTGGCGCCACTGCCGATGCCGACGCTTGCCCAGGCGCGGCAGAGCCAGGATGCCGAACGTGCCGTCTATGCCAGGCTGCCGGTCTGCCGCCTGGGCGCCGATGGCCGCAGCCTGGAAATCGAGCCGTGCCGCACCGCGCCGGCGCGGCGGCCGATGCCGCGGCGCCCGGTGCCGCAGCAGGAACCTCGTGGCAGCCACATCGGTATTCCCGACACCACCCCGCCTTCGCCGCCCGTGCCCGAGCCAACGGCGGTGTTGCCCTCTGCCAGGCTCGAGCCACGCCCGGCGTATCCGGCAGCGCCCGTGCCGCCGGTGCCGCCCGCCGTCAATCCTTCCCCCTACACCAGCCCCGCGCCGGGCACGTTCGCCACGCCCACGCCGACCCGGCCGTCGCCCACCACCTGCGTCGGCGACGTCTGCCGCGATGCGTCGGGTAACACGTTCCAGGGCGGCGGCACCGGCGTGACACGAGGTCCGGCAGGGCGGCATTGCACCACCGTGGGAGGCTTTACCCGCTGCATGTGATTCCGCTACAATGACCCGAGTTGACGTTTACGTAAACGTAAAATAAGGGAGACGGCATGCAGATTCAGGACAATGTATTCATCATCACCGGCGGCGCTTCGGGGCTGGGCGCCGCCACGGCGCGCACGCTGGCCGCGGCTGGCGGCAAGGTCGTGCTCGCGGACCTGCAGGCCGAAGCCGGCGCGGCGCTGGCGCTCGAGCTGGGCGGCCGCTTCGTGCGCTGCGACGTGACGCAGGAAGCGGACGGCATGGCCGTCGTTGCTGCCGCCGGTGAATTGGGTGCGCTGCGCGGCATCGTCAACTGCGCCGGCGTGGCGCCGGCGGCGAAAACCGTCGGCAAGGAAGGCCCGCATCCGCTCGACGCGTTTGCGCGCACGGTCGGCATCAACCTGGTCGGCACGTTCAACATGTGCCGGCTGGCGGCCGAGGCGATGGGCCGGCTCGACCCTCTCGAGCACGGCGAGCGCGGCGTGATCGTCAACACGGCCTCGGTGGCCGCGTTCGACGGGCAGATGGGGCAAACCGCCTATGCCGCGTCGAAAGCCGGCGTGGCCGGGATGACGCTGCCGATGGCGCGCGACCTGTCGCGCAGCGGCATCCGCGTGATGACGATCGCGCCCGGCATCTTCGAGACGCCGATGCTGCTGGGCATGCCGGACGAAGTGCAGCAGGCGCTCGGCAAGATGGTGCCGTTCCCGCCGCGGCTGGGCAAGCCGGCCGAGTATGCCCACCTGGCCCGGGCGATCATCGAGAACGTGATGCTGAACGGCGAGACCATCCGGCTCGATGGCGCGATACGGATGCAGCCAAAATAGAGTAGCATTTGCCCACTATTGATCAACAACGCGCGACCGCGGTCGCGCGTTTTGCTTTTTTGGGAGAACCGATGACCCGACTTTATTCCACGCCCCTGGCCTTCGCCGTGGCGCTGCTGTGCACCGGACCCGCCGCGCTGGCACAGGATGCCGGCACCTTGCAGCGCGCCCCCGAGATCGCTACCGGCTACGCCGAGAAGCAGGGCGCCGTCGCCCGGCGCTACATGGTGGCGGCGGCGAATCCGCTGGCCACCGAGGCCGGCTACCGGATGCTGAAGCAGGGCGGCAGCGCGATCGACGCGGCGATCGCCACGCAGATGGTGCTGACGCTGGTGGAGCCGCAATCGTCCGGCATCGGCGGCGGCGCGTTCCTG
>DASVVD010000389.1:0-3157 GCA_036386715.1 Pseudoduganella sp. | reverse complement strand
GGCGCGGCCGAACCGGGGCTGGACGAGCAGGTCGCCCGGCTGGCACCGGCCGACCTGACGCTGGTGGAAGGCTTCAAGGCCTGGCCGATCGACAAGCTGGAAATCCACCGCGACGTGGGCGACAAGGGGCCGCTGTATCCGGGCGACCCGCATATCGTGGCGGTTGCCTCGACGCTGCCGCGTCCGGCCGGCGTGGCGCCGCACGTCGAATGGCTCGACCTCGACGACCGCGAATCCATCCTGGCCTGGCTGCTGAAAAAAATGCCGCCGCCGCCATCAAGTTCGCCATGACTCTTCCGTAAACGAGGTACATGCCCCCTGGCGGGGCCGCAGCACAGTGGAGGAACCATGGACGTAATGAGCATTGCCCGCCTGTCGACGGCGATGGCCGAGAGCAGCACGAAGCAGGAAGTCAGCATGACGGTGCTGAAGAAAGCGCTGGACGTGCAGGCATCTTCCGCCACCGCCCTGCTGGAGGCGTTGCCGAGCACGCCGAACCTGCCTTCGCACCTGGGCAACCGGGTCAACACCACGGCCTGAAGCCCGCGTTTTGCGCGTCCCCGAGCGCGCCCACCCGCTGTCCCCCGTGGCCAGCGGGTTTTTTATTGCCCAAAAACGGGGTCAGACCCCATTTTTGGGAAACTTTTCGCTAGAATCGACGGGTTTGGCGCGCCGGGCATGGTGTTCGGGCGCGTGGACTCATACAGGAATGCAACGATGAACAAGGCAGCAATGATCGCCGCGGCACTGGCCGCGGCCTGCGCCGCAGGATCCGCCAACGCACAGATGGGCGGCGGTGCCGACAAGGAAAAGTGCTACGGCGTGGCGAAGGCCGGCCAGAACGACTGTGCGGCGTCGGACGGCACGCATGGCTGCGCCTCGATGGCAAGCACCGACAACGCGCCGACCGAATGGAAGTGGGTGCCCAAGGGTTCCTGCGAAAAAGTGGGCGGCAAGACCACCGCGCCAGCGCCGGCATCGGCGCCGGCCAGGTAAGCCATCGGGCTGTCGAGCGCGATGGATACCCCGGCTGCCCTGGCCGGCATCGGCCTGCGGGCGCCACACTACCGCGAGTTGCTTGACGGCCGGCCGCGCGCCGGCTGGCTCGAGGTGCACACCGAGAATTACCTGGCCGACGGCGGCCGCGACGTGCACGTGCTGCACCGCCTGCGGCGCGATTATCCCGTCAGCCTGCATGGCGTCGGCCTCGGGCTGGGCTCCGCGCACGGCATCGCAGCGCAGCACCTGGAGCGCATCCGCGCGCTGGCCGAGCGCATCGAACCGTTCCTGGTTTCCGAGCACCTGAGCTGGAGCGCCGTGCCCGGCCGCCACCTGCACGACCTGCTGCCGCTGGCGCTGGACGACGCCACGCTCGATCTCGTGGCAGCGCGCGTGGCGCGCATGCAGGATGTGCTGAAACGGCAGATCCTGGTGGAGAACGTGTCCACCTATGTGCGCTTTGCCGCCGATGCGATGAGCGAGGCGCAGTTCCTGGCGGCGCTGGCGCGCCGGACCGGCTGCGGCCTGCTGCTCGACATCAATAACCTGTACGTCAATCAGTGCAACCACGGCGAAGATGCGCTGGAAGCGCTGGCGGCCATCGGGCCGGGGCAGGTCGGCGAAATCCATCTCGGCGGCCACCTCGTGACGCCGGATGTGGTCATCGACCACCATGGCGCGCCGATCGCCGAAGCGGTGTGGCAGCTGTACCGCACGGCACTGGCCCGCTTCGGCGCCGTGCCCACGCTGGTCGAATGGGACAGCGGCGTGCCCCCGCTCGATGTGCTGCTGGCCGAGGCGGACAAGGCCGGCGCGCTGCTGGCCCATGCCGCAGCGGTGCCGGCCCGGGCGCAGCCGGCGCTGCGTGATGACGCGGCGCGCGAGCCCGAAGCACTGTTGCTCGCGAAACTGGCCGCCACGCAGCGCGACTTTGCCGCGGCGCTCCTGTCGCCCGACCGGGAAGGCCCGTGCGTGGCAGCCTTGCGTCCGGCACCGCTGGCATCCCGGCTGGCGGTGTACCGCGGCAACCTGGCCGGCGCATGGGCCAGGGCGCTGGGAGCGGCCTTTCCCGTCATTGCGGAACTGGTCGGCGACGATTTTTTCGCCGCGCTGGCCCGCGAATATGGCATGTGCCACACGGCCGCGGAAGCCGACCTGAACACCTTCGGCGCCGGCTTTGCCACGTTTCTCGACGATTTCCCGCACGTGGCGGGCCTGCCCTACCTGCCGGACATGGCCCGGCTGGAGTGGCTGCTGCACCGCGCCGGCTATGCCGCCGACGCGGAACCGCTGGCACCGGCGGCCCTTGCCGGGCTCGCGCCGGCGGCATTCGGGGATTGCCGCCTGGCGCCGAATCCGGCCGCCACCGCGTTCGCGTCGCGCTGGGCCGTGGTGCCGCTGTGGCAGGCCCACCAGCCAGGCAGCGGCGTACCGTTCCCGGCCGATGTCGCCCGGCCCAGCCATGGCCTGGTGCACCGGCGTGGATGGCAGCCGGACGTGCTGGCGCTGGATGCGGCCGGGTATCGCGCGCTGGCCGTGCTGGAGCAGGGCGGCACCGTGGGTGCGGCCATCGATGCCGCGCTGGCAACCGATGCCCGGTTCGACTTCACGGCCTGGCTGGAACGGGCGATGGCGCATGCCGCCTTCGTGGCACTGCATGGGGCATGAGCGGGCATGAACGGGCATGAGCGCACATGAGCGGGCGGCTGGAGCGGCCCGGCCAGGCGGCTCAGCGGAAGGCGCGCAACAGCCGGGCTTCGCCGGTGCTGTCTTTATGCTGGAGGCTGGCTTCGTGCGTGGCGGCGATCATGCGCTCGAGCTGGGCATCCTCGAAGCGCTGCAGTTCTTCGTTGGCGGCGGCCAGCGTTTCCGCCAGCTTTTCGCGGGCCGAGCGGTAAGCGCCGTCGCGTGCGCCGTCCGTGCAGTTGAGCAGGTCTTCGGCATTGTCGATGACCTGCTGCAGGTCGCCGATCAGGCGCTGCTGGGCAGGCTCCGGCCGTGACGGCAGCGGAGATTTCGGGGATTCGGGATATCGGGAAGGGTCAAGGTGGTCCATGCACGTGCTCCAGGGTGGTATGTCTGTCGACTATAGCCGCCGCCGTGGCACAGGATTTGCGACGGCTTAAGCTCCGTCGGAACCTTGCTGACCCAGTACTGT
>DASVVD010000388.1:0-4171 GCA_036386715.1 Pseudoduganella sp. | reverse complement strand
CTGCTCGGCCGGGGTCCACACCGTGCTGCGCGGGCGGTCGCTGTAGCCGAAGCCGGGGCGATCGAAGGCAATCACCGTGTGTTCGCGCGCCAGCATGTCGATCAGGCCGGACAGTTCGAAATCGAGCGACGTGGCGCCATTGCCGTGCAGGAGCACGACGGCCGGTCCGGCACCGCGCCGCACGTAATGCAGCTTGACGCCGTCGACCGTGACGAACTCGCCGGTAGGCGGGTTTTCCGCCTCGGCCTGCTTGGTCTTGCTGCGTACCACCAGGCAGGCGGCCGCCAGCGCCGCTGCCGTCACGTCCCACGCCGTTTGTTTTTTACTCAGCTGTAACATGAAAAGCTCCTGGATTAACCGTGTTGCGGACAGGCTAAAGCAGGAACAGGATGCTATTTGTTAAGGGACTAACACTGAGCACATATCACGCCGGATGACGGAACGCCCTCAGGAACACATTGCCCAACCTAAACATGGCTCCAGATAAAGGAGCCAATAAGCCATAGGCCACCCAGCATTGCTGCAAGCAGGATTGTGTACCAGATGACATCGGCAAGCCGTGCCAGCAGCCAGGCCGTTCCTGCGGCGCCTGCGATGATACCGGCGAAGCGGAGCCATCTGGGCAGGTTCGCATCGCCAAACTTTTGCATCGACAGGTAGCTCACGATACCGCCAGCGATCAGCCCGATGAAGCCAAACAGAGCTGCCCGGCCACTGCTTTTCTCTTCCTGCTCCGCTGCGTGCAGCGACTCCTTGCTATCGTGATACTCGAAATTGCCACTCGCCGAGCGGCGACCATAGCGCGTTCCCATCTGCTCCTCCCTTGATTGTGGACTTTGGATGCCATGCCGGATGACAGGCTAATGGATGATGATCGCCTTGCACTTTGGCGTAGCCAGCATTGCCGGAAGATTTGAGCCATGTCTATTTCAATGCTGAAGTGAAGCAATGCAGTGCGGCTTCTGGCTCAAACCTGCGGCGATGCCTCGAAGCGCCGCAACCCCTCCAGGTCGAGAATCCGGATGCCGCCGTAATCCACGCGCAACAACCCTTCCCGCTCCAACACCTGCAATGCCTGGTTGGCACGCTGGCGCGAGGCGCCGGACAGCAGGCCGACTTCCTCCTGGGAGATCTGCACCAGCCGCTCGCTGCCCGGATACAGGTGGGTATTGAACAGCGAGGCAAGGCAGCGGGCCACGCGCGTATCGGGATCGAGCAGCCGTTCGTGCTCCACCATGCCGATGAACTGGCCCAGCCGCTCGTTCAGCTGCATCAGCAGGAAGCGTGTAAAAGGCAGGCTGGTCTCCAGCAGCCACTGGAACGTGTCGGCCGGCATGCGGGCGATGCGGCTGTCGCGCAGCGCCATCGCATCGTACTTGCGGTGTTCGTCCTTGAGCAGCGAACCTTCGCCGAACCAGCCGCCAGGCGGCACGCCGGTAAAGGTCACGCTCTTGCCCGATGGCGAAAAGTTATTCATCTTGACCATGCCCGAAACGATGCCGACCCAGTTGTCGACCACTTCGCCCTTGCGGCACACGTAGCCGCCTTTCGGCACGAACACTTCGAACGTGGTGGCTTCCACGCGCGCCATCTGGCCGGCGGTCAAGCCCTGCGCCCACAGCGCGCTCCGCAACGCTTCTTTCAGGCTGGGAACCTTGTCATCCATTTTGCATCGCACCATCGAAAGTGGGGGTGATTGTCTTCGAAATGACAACCATGAGCGGGCATCGCAGTTAATATCATTGCATAAAAAGCGCGTCTCGAACCCTGAACCAGAACGGGAGACACTGATGGACGCAATACCGGAGACATTCCCCCGCCTGCTCCTCGGGCACGCACGGGCCAGGCCGCACAAGTGCGCTTACCGTGAAAAGCACCTGGGCATCTGGCAGGCCTGGACCTGGGCCCAGGTAAACGACGAAGTGCGGACGCTGGCCTGCGGCCTGGCCACGCTCGGTTTCACGCGCGGCATGCACCTGGCTGTCATCGGCGACAACCGGCCGCGCCTGTACTGGGCCATGCTGGCCGCGCAGTGCCTGGGGGGCGTGCCCGTGCCGCTGTACCAGGATGCACCGGCGGCGGACATGGCCTACGTGCTGGAGAACGCCGAGATCCGCTACGCGATCGTGGAAGACCAGGAACAGGTCGACAAGCTGTTCGAACTGAAAGCCGACTATCCCGGCATTGCCCATATCGCCTTCGACGACGAGCGTGGCATGCGCCATTACCGCCAGGGCGAACTGATCTCGTATGCGCGGCTGCAGGAAGCGGGCCGGGCCTGGGACAAGGCCCATCCCGGCTATTTCGAAGCAGCCCTGGAAGCGGGGCGCGGTACCGACGATGCCGTCATCCTGTACACCTCCGGCACCACCGGCAAGCCAAAGGGCGTGTGCCAGAGCCATGCGGCGCTGATTGCCGCGGGTACCGGCGGCACCGGTTTCGAACGGCTGACCGATGCGGAAAACGTGCTGTCCTACCTGCCCATGGCGTGGGTGGGCGACTGCCTGTTCTCGTTCGCCCAGGCGCTGGTGGCCGGCTTCACCGTGAACTGCCCTGAATCGTCGGAGACGGTGACGATCGACCTGCGCGAGATCGGCCCCAGCTATTACTTCGCGCCGCCGCGCATTTTCGAAGGCATGCTCACCCAGGTCATGATCCGCATGGAAGATGCCGGCGCCATCAAGCGTGGCATGTTCCACCATTTCATGGAAGTCGCCCGCCGCGTGGGCGCCGACATCCTCGACGGCCGCCCGGTGCCGGCGGCCGACCGCCTGCGCTATGCGCTCGGCGACCTGCTGGTGTACGGGCCGCTGAAGAACGTGCTGGGCCTGTCGCGGGTGCGCGTTGCGTACACGGCAGGCGCGGCGATCGGCCCGGACCTGTTCCGCTTCTACCGCTCGATCGGCATCAACCTGAAGCAGTTCTATGGTTCCACCGAAACCTGCGCCTACATCTGCCTGCAGCCGGACGGCCAGATCAAGTTCGACAGCGTGGGTATGGCCGCGCCCGGGGTGGACGTAAAGCTGGCCGAGAACGGCGAAGTGCTGGTGCGCTCGCCTACCCTGATGAGCGGCTACTACAAGCGGCCCGATGCCACGGGCGAGGCGATCGATCCGCAAGGCTGGTTCCACACCGGCGACGCCGGCATTTTCGATGCCGAGGGCCATCTGAAGATCATCGACCGCGCGGCGGACGTGGGGCGCCTGGACGGCGGCGCGATCTTTGCCCCCAACTACATCGAGAACAAGCTGAAGTTCTTCCCGTTCATCAAGGAGGCCGTTGCGTTCGGCAGCGGCCACGACACCGTGTGCGCGTTCCTCAATATCGACATGGAAGCCGTGGGCAACTGGGCCGAGCGGCGCAACATCGCCTATGCCGGCTATACCGACCTGGCCGCGCATCCGCAGGTCTACGAGCTGATGGCCGACTGCGTGGCAAAGGTCAACGCCGACCTGGCCGCCGATGCGGCCATGAGCGCCACGCAGATCCACCGCTTCCTGGTACTGCACAAGGAGCTCGACCCGGACGACGACGAGCTGACGCGCACGCGCAAGGTGCGCCGCAAGTTCATCGCCGAAAAATACCGCGTGCTGGTCGACGCGCTGTATGCCGGCCGCGCCTCGCAATACATCGAAACGCAGGTGAAGTTCGAGGATGGCCGCAGCGGCATCGTGGCGGCCGACCTGCGCATCGCGGACAGCCGCGTACTGGCACCCGTACTGGCAGCCGTGCCGCGCGCGGCGTAATGGGAGGAGCAACCATGCTGATGAACGAACCCGACACGCTGTTCAGGCCGGCCCGCGAAGCGGGCCCGGTGATCCTCGACCTGCAGGGCATCTCGTTGTCGTTCGGCGGCGTGAAGGCGCTGACCGATATCTCGTTCGACGTGCGCGAGCACGAGATCCGCGCGATCATCGGCCCGAACGGCGCCGGCAAGAGCTCGATGCTGAACGTGATCAACGGCGTCTACCGCCCGCAGCAGGGCACGATCGCGTTGCGCGGCCGGCAGCGCCGCAACATGGACTGCCATGCCGCCGCCAGGTCGGGCATCGCCCGCACGTTCCAGAACATCGCGCTGTTCAAGGGCATGACGGTGTTGGACAACATCATGACCGGCCGGAACCTGAAGATGAAGTCGAACTTCCTGATGCAGGCCCTGTACTGGGGGCCG
>DASVVD010000387.1:0-5088 GCA_036386715.1 Pseudoduganella sp. | reverse complement strand
CGCCCAGCCGCTTGACCATCGTGTTGGTGCTGGTCAACGCCAGCGGAAGCAGCAGCACGAAGGCGATGAAGCCGACCAGGATGAACGGTCGCTTTGCCACATCCTTCAGCATGGCCGCCACGTCGAAGAAATGGTCGAACCACAGGAACGTGGTGAAGTGCAGCAGGCCGTAGAAGAACGCGTACAGCCCCAGCATGCGGCGCAGTTTCAGCACCCAGTTCCACTTCGACAGCCGGCGCAGCGGCGTCACCGCCAGCGTGATGCAGAGGAAGTACAGCGTCCAGTCGCCGGTCGAATGGGTGATGTACTGCAGCGGTTCGACCAGCGCATCGGTGAACACCAGGTACACCAGCCGCGCGAGCGGCACCAGCGCCAGCAGGTGCACGAGGGCCTTGATGCCGGTGAACTGCCTGGCGGACGGCTGCATCAG
This sequence comes from Pseudoduganella sp., assembly GCA_036386715.1. Lineage (GTDB taxonomy): Bacteria > Pseudomonadota > Gammaproteobacteria > Burkholderiales > Burkholderiaceae_D > Rugamonas. The sequence goes on along the minus strand of DASVVD010000387.1, from coordinate 4,658 downwards.
GAACCCCGCCTCAGAACCATTTTTTCAGGTCCATGCCGGCATACAGCGATGCCACGTCGCTGTAGCCGTTGAACGGCAGCGTCTTGCGCTTGCGCGACAGGAACGAATCCTCGCCGATGCGCCGCTCGGAAGCCTGCGACCAGCGCGGGTGGTCCACGTCGGGGTTCACGTTCGAATAGAAACCATATTCGGAGGGCGCCGACTTGTTCCACGCGGTGCGCGGCATGTCGCGGGTGAACCGGATCTTGACGATCGACTTGACCGACTTGAAACCGTATTTCCACGGCAGCACCATGCGCACCGGCGCGCCGTTCTGGTTCGGCAGCACGTCGCCATACATGCCCAGCGTGAGAAGCGCCAGCGGGTGGTTGGCCTCGTCGAGGCGCAGGCCTTCCACGTAGGGCCAGTCGAGCACGCGGCTGTTCACGCCCGGCATCTGGCGCCGGTCGGCCAGCGTGGTGAACTCGACATATTTGGCGTTGCCGGTTGGTTCCACGCGCTTGATGATTTCCGAGAACGAGTAGCCCACCCACGGGATCACCATCGACCACCCTTCCACGCAGCGCAGCCGGTACACCCGCTCTTCAAGCGGCGCCAGCTTGAGCAGCGCATCGATATCGAGCGTCATCGGCTTTTTCACCTCGCCCTCGATCGCCACCGTCCAGGGCCGCGTGCGCAGCGTGCCGGCGTTTTCGGCAGGGTCGCCCTTGTCGGTGCCGAACTCGTAGAAGTTGTTGTAGTTGGTCGCATCCTTGCGCGGCGTCGGCTTGTCGAGCGCGGAGTACGATGGATTGAGCTTGGCCGCGAGCTTGCCCGGCGTGGTGCCCTGGGCGAACGCTTCGCGCGTGAGCATTTCGACCAGTGCGCCGCTGGCGATCGAGCCGGCGGCGATTTGCCGGATGAAATCACGCCGCGACTCGAACACGTGGCGCGGCGTGATTTCCGATGAAAACGGCAGGTCGATGCCGTTGGGGGAACGTTTGATCAGCATGGCGGCTCCGGGTGGCTAATTTCTATAAGTTACAGGTCAATAAATGTGACCTTACACCAATCCCGGCAGCCTTTCGTTTACGACAGGGTTAAACCCTGCCTGTTCTAGCGTCGACTACAGGTTGCCGTAGGAATGCAGGCCCGACAGGAACATGTTCACGCCCAGGAAGGCGAAAGTCGTGACCAGCAGGCCGATCAGCCCCCACCAGGCCGCGACCTTGCCGCGCAACCCGGACATCAGCCGCATGTGCAGCCATGCCGCATAGTTCAGCCATACGATCAGCGCCCAGGTTTCCTTCGGGTCCCACGACCAGTAACCGCCCCAGGCCTCGGCCGCCCACAGGGCGCCGAGGATGGTGGCGATCGTGAAGAAGGCAAAGCCGGCCGAGATCGATTTGTACATGATGTCTTCCAGCACCTCGGCATCCGGAATGCGGTCCGCCAGCCTGTTGCGCAGCAGGTTCGTGACGGCAAACAGCGCCGCCAGGACAACGATGAATTTCCCGGTCCTCATCGTCGAGTTCAGGAGCGCTTCGCTGGCGCCGCTGGCAAACGCCACCAGGTTGATCACTGCCACGAGGCCCAGCGGCACGGCCACCAGCCAGATCCACATGGTGCGTGGCCGCTCGTACTTCAGCAGGAAGGCCCAGCCGACCATCGCGGCCAGCGCGAACGTGCCGTAGCCGATGAAATTGGCCGGCACGTGGATCTTCATCCACCAGCTTTGCAGCGCCGGCACCAGCGGCTGGATCTCGTGCGCATCGCGCGACACGGTGTACCACAGCAGGAAGCCGACGGCCGCCGAGATGATCAGCATGATGAAGGCGCCCAGCTGGCGCGTGGCGTAACGCCCTTCGTAGTACAGGTGGAACATCGCCGTGATCAGGCAGAACAGGATGAACACCTCGTACAGGTTCGAGATGGGAATGTGGCCGACATCGGCGCCGATCAGGTACGACTCGTACCAGCGCACCATCATCGCGGTCCAGCCCAGCAGCAGGCCGCCCCAGCACAGCCGGGAGCCGATCGCGCCGCCGGCCGGCGAGCGCGACACCATGCCGATCCAGTAGAACAGCGTGGACAGGAAGAAGAACACGCTCATCCACAGCACGGCGGACTGGCTCGACAGCATGTAGCGCAGCCAGAAGCGCTTTTCGGCCCCGGCCAGGTCGCCGTCATACATGGCGATCGCGCCGAGCGCCAGCACGGTCATCGCCAGCATCAGGACGCGCACCGGTTTCCAGTGCCAGCCCAGCGCCGCGAAGGTGGGCACGGCCAGCAGCAGGATGGTTTTTTCGTAGACGTCCATGTAGGCGCCGTAGCGGTTCAGCGCGAACAGCGCGCCGGACAGCAGTACCAGACCGAACAGCCAGTCGAACGCCGACAGCCGGCGGAAGTAGCCGGGTGTGGCCGTGTAGGGTTGGTGCTGGGTGATTTCCATCGTCGCTCTCCTGCTCGTGATAGGTACAGCTCTTGATACAGCTCTTGATGCAGCGCTTGATACAGCCCCTGATGCAGTTCTTGACGCGTGCCCTGGTGCCGCTTTTCCTGCCAGCTTACGCCGTTTGCGGCAGCTTTTGCTTCAGTTCGTCGAATTCGCGGTCGAAGTCGAGCGTGCGGCGCTGCGTGCTCATCGCCATCAGCGCATGGGTGCCGCCGCCCTCGTTGGCGTCCCCCTTGTCATCCGCATTGCCGCCCTTGCGGATCCACACCCACAGCCGCCGCTCGCGGATATAGAACATCGAGAACACGCCCAGCACCAGCAGCAGGCAGCCGGTATAGACCACCACCTTGCCCGGCGAACGCGTGACCTGGAACACCGAGGCCTTGACCTGCTCGAACTCGTCGAGCTGCAGGTACACCGGCGCGCCGTAGAAGAAACTGTCGGACAGGCCGTTCATGGCCAGCTGCAGCCAGCGCGCATGGGCTTCGTCGGGCACGATCGCCGCCAGGCCGTCGCGCCCGCGCGCCACGTTCCACAGCTCCCACAGTGAGCCGTTGAGGATTTTCATGAAGATGTCGGCCGCCTTTTCCTGCTCGGCCTGCGGCACCTTTTCCAGGAAGCGGCTGACGGACATGTAGCCGCCCGCATCCTTGTCGCCGGCGAAGATCTCCAGGCTTTTCAGCGCCGACAGCGCCAGCTGCGACTGGACCGCCTCGTTTTTCCCGCCGTCGCCCTTGCCCGTCCCTGGCGACATGCGCCCTGCATACACACTGGCGGCACGCTCGCGCAGCGCCGGGTCGTGCAGCGCGGCGCGCAGGCGCATCCAGTCGCGCACGCTGTGCTCGTCGTCGGCGGGAATGCGCAGGTAGCTGAACGGATCGGCCGGGCTGGCGCGCACGCCGGACAGGAACATCGGCACGCCGTCGAGCGTGACCGGCTGCATGTAGTTCTGGAACTCGCGCGCCTGGCCGGTCTGGTCGCGCACCTTGTATTGCACGCTCGGGCCGACGTTCTTCAGGTCCTTGTTGTTGGCGCTCTTGGCGGCCGAGCCCAGGTGCTTGTCCAGGCCCTGGGCGAAGGCGTTGCCGAGCTTTTCCTTCTGCTTCACCGCGCGCACGTCGTCGCCGGCATTCTGGTTGGCGGTGTTTTCCACGTTGAACGGGCGGAAATCGGTCCACTCGATCGTGTGGGCATCGTCGAGTTTCGTGGTATTGCCGACGATGCCGTTCAGCGCGAACTGGCCCGCCGCGGTGCCCTGCATCGGAAAGCCCGTGAGCTTGAGCTTGCTGCCGCCATCCTCGAAGCTGGCCTGGTACACGGCCAGCCCGTTCCAGATGAAGGGCTTGTTGACTTCGATGGTGGCGGCCTTCGTTTCGCCGGTGGCGTTGTCGCGCACCAGTACCTCGCTGGCGAACAGCTTCGGCATGCCGGTGCTGTAGAAATCGATATTGAATTTCTTCAGCTCGATGGTGAACGGCAGGTCCTGGATCAGCACGCCGTCCGGCCGCGACAGCACGGCCGAGTTGCTGGCCTGCCCTTCCGGGATCACGGTATTGCCGCGGAACGTGGGGTTCGAGATGCCGAGGCGGTGCTGTTGCGGGACGGCCGAGATCAGGCCGTCGCCCTTGAACGGCGTCTTGCCGAGTGCCCATTGCTGCACGCGGATCGGGATATCCGAATCGAGCAGCCCGCCCACGCAGATCACCACGATCGCGCTGTGCGCGAAGATGTAGCCGAACTTGTTGGCCGCGCCGCGCTTGGCGGCGACCAGCAGGCCGCCCTCCTTCTCCACCACCTTGGCCTGGTAACCGGCATGGGCAAGGCGCTGCGCCATCTGCCCGGCCAGCGCGGCGGGCGCCAGCGCCGACTGCCATTCGGCCTTGTGGTGGAAATTGCGCAGCGACTGTTCGCGCACGTTCTCGCGCCAGCTGCGCATGTCCTTCACCATCTTCGGCGCATTGCGGAAGATGCACAGCGACGTGGACACCACCAGGAAGCCCATCATCAGCAGGAACCACCAGGCGGAATAGACGGCGTAGAGCCCCAGCTTGTCGAACACGTCGAACCAGAACGGCCCGAACTGGTTGACGTAGTTGTTGACCGGCTCGTGCTGCTTCAGGACCGTGCCGATCACGGAAGCGATGCAGATCACCGTGAGCAGGGAGATCGAGAAGCGCATCGACGACACCAGCTCCAGCAGCCCGCGCAGCTTCTGCGGTCCGGC
>DASVVD010000386.1:0-5808 GCA_036386715.1 Pseudoduganella sp. | reverse complement strand
CTCGATGCGTCGCTGCGCGACATTCCAGACCAGCTCGAAAGCCGGCCGAAAGCGGTGCTGGTGGTGACCGCGCATTGGGAGGGCCCGGATTTCCAGCTGTCCGCCGGCACGCAGCCGGGCATGATCTACGACTACGGCGGTTTTCCGCCGCATACCTACCAGATCCGCTACGGGGCACCCGGTTCTCCCGAACTGGCGGCCCGCGCGCAGGCGCTGCTGCAGGCGGCCGGCATCGGCGCCGGGCTCGATGCGCAGCGCGGCTTCGACCATGGCACGTTCTCGGCGATGTACCCGGTGTTCCCGGCAGCCGATGTGCCGATCGTGCAGCTGTCGCTGAAGCACGGGCTCGATCCGCTCGAACACCTGGAAGCGGGCCGCGCCCTGCGCCCGTTGCGCGACGAGGGCATCCTGATCGTCGGCAGCGGGCTCAGTTACCACAACCTGCGCGCCTTCAACGGCGCGGGCGCCGCCGCGTCGCACCAGTTCGACGGCTGGCTGCGCCAGGCAATGGCGCTGGCGCCGAAGGAGCGCAGCATCGCGCTGATGAACTGGGACCACGCGCCCGCGGCCCGCGCCGCCCATCCACGCGAGGAACACCTGCTGCCGCTGATGGTGGCGCTCGGCGCCGCCGAGGAAGACGCGGCCACCGTGGTGTACCACGAGGAGGCATTCATGGGCGCGCTGGCCGTCAGCAGTTTCCGTTTCGGCAACTGACCAGTTCGTGTCCACCATGGGGTCAGGCACCATGGTGGACACGAGCTGGACACGAGCTGGACACGAACCGGACACGCGCCCGGCAGGAATAACCGTTCAGGTGCCCCGCTTGCCCTTCATGCGCTCGGCTTCCTTCTCGGCGGCCCTGGCGGCGGCCAGTTCGGCCTTGACGCGCTCGGCCTCGGTGAAGGCCGCCAGCGCGGCGGCGCGGCTGTCGGGGGTTTCCAGCGAGATGCGGCCGAGGGCGCCGCTGCGGTAATCCTGCAGCAGCATGTGCGAGGCCTTTTCATAATCCCAGTCACCGCCGCGGACGCGGTAGCCGCGCTTTTGCGCCAGCCCTTCGACCACGGCAATGCCATCCATTCCCTCGAGCTTGAAGCCGTAGCGGGCGACCAGCAGCTGCGGATAGCGCACCAGCAGTTCGCCGGCCAGCCATTCCGCCACCTCTTCCTCGATCAGCGCATTGGCGCCGATCGCATGGCTGGCGGCCAGCGCCAGGCCGTCGCTCGGCATGGCGATCTTCGGCCACAGCAGGCCGGGCGTGTCGATGATGGCGGTGTCCTTGTCGAGGTAGATCTTCTGCTGGGTTTTCGTCACCGCCGGTTCGTCGCCCACTTTCGCCACGCGGCGCTTGAGCAGTGCGTTCATCAGCGTCGACTTGCCCACGTTCGGGATGCCCATGATCATCAGCCGCAGCGGCTTGGTCGGCACGCCGCGGTGCGGCGCCAGCGCGCGCGCCTTGTCGATCACCTTCGCCACATCGGACGGTTTCTTGGTCGTCATCGCATAGGCGGTCACCGCGTCGTCCTGCTCGAAGTGGCGGACCCACGCGCTGGTGGCGTCGGGATCGGCCAGGTCGATCTTGTTCAGCACCTTCAGGCACGGCTTGGCCCGGAACTTGCGCAGTTCCTCGACCAGCGGGTTGGTACTCGCCGCCGGCAGGCGGGCATCGACGACTTCGATGACGACGTCGACGTCCGCCATCTGTTCGGCCGCCTTCTTCTTGGCGGCGTTCATGTGCCCGGGGAACCATTGAATGGCCATGCTGTTACCTTCTGAATGTTTGAAACAATCCGCTATTTTACCGGGACTGCCAGCACTGTTACCATCTACGTCTTGCCCTTCGGTATCGCTTTTGCCTATTTTTTTGCCGCATCCATGAAATTCGTTCCCGCCCTCCTCCTGTTCGTTGCCATTCGGGCATCGGCACAACCCGTCGTCGAAGTGAGCACCGTGCGCGACCCGGAACTGAAATCCTATGCCGCGATGGCGAAGGGGCTCGATGCGTTCGACGCCGAGCGCAGCCGCGCGCCGCAGGGTGCGCTGCGCTTTTTACTGCACCCCCTGCTGCGGCCCGCGGCACGCGACGAAACCCTGCAGGAGCTGGAACTGAAGATCGTCGGCGAGCAGGTGGCGCTGCCGGTGCCGCTCGACGCCGACGGCGGCTTCGTCCTGCCGCGCAGCGCGGCGGCCCTGGAAGACAATGCCAACCTGGTACTGAACAGGAAACGCCACACGTTCCGCTGGCGGCCCGAAGTGCGCAGCCCCGGCGTGCCGGCGAATGCCCGGCGGCTCGGCGACCTGCGCGTGCAGTGCGCCGTGCAGTGGGCGATCGAGCAGGCCGACCTGGCGCCGGCGGCGCGCACCGCGCTGTCGGCCGCCGGCGGGCCGTGCCGCTCGATGACGATGCACATGGGCTTCGACGCGCCGGCGCCGCTGCGGGGCGCATGGCTGCGCGACGGCGAACGCCGCGAACCGATTCCCGTGAGCCGCCACTACCGCCGCGTGTTCAACCCGCCGCTGGCGGACCAGTCCTGGCGCGACGACACGCTGGTCGAATTCGAGTACGCGCGCTGACCCATGGACGACCATGCCGCCCGCTGCCGCGCGATCATCCGCGCCTGCCCCTGGCTGATGGCGGCGCTGGCCACCGTGCGCGTCACGCTGCCGCAGCCGGCCTGGATCGGCGCCGGTGCCATCCGCTCGGCGGTGTGGGATGCGCTGCACGGCTTCACCCCGCAGCCGCCCGCCAGCGATATCGATGTGGTGTACTTCGATGCCGGCGCGCCACGGGGCGAGCACCTGCTGGAGGCCGCGCTGCGGCAGCGCGCACCGCATGTCGCCTGGGACGTCACCAACCAGGCCGGCGTGCACCTCTGGTACGAGCAGGCTTTCGGCCGCGCGATCGCGCCGCTGCGCTCGCTGGAGGAAGGCATCGCCACCTGGCCCGAGACCGCCACCGCGGTCGCCGCGCGGCTGGTCCGGGACGATGACATCGAACTGCTTGCCCCGCTGGGCCTGGACGACCTGATGGGCATGATCGTGCGCTGGAACCCGGCGCTCGTCACCGCCGACCAGTACCTGCAGCGTATCGAAGCCAGGCACTTCCAGCGCCGCTGGCCGAAGGTCTGCGTGCTGCCGCCCTGGGCTCAGATCTCGGCCAGCGCCTTCACGTGCGCGACCACGCTGCGCCCCAGCGCCGACAGGTTGTAGCCCCCTTCCAGGCAGCTGACGATACGGCCCTGCGCATAACGCGCGGCGATGTCCATCACCTGCTGCGTCATCCAGGCATAGTCCGCCTCGACGAGGCCCATGGTGCCCATGTCGTCCTCGCGGTGCGCATCGAAGCCGGCCGAGATGAAGATCATCTGCGGCCTGAACGCATGCAGCGCCGGCAGCCAGCGGTCCTGCACCAGCTGGCGCACCACGTCGCCCCTGGTGCCGGCGGGCACCGGCACATTGACGCGGTTCGGCGTGTCCGGCAGCGGTTCCGTATAAGGGTAGAACGGGTGCTGGAAAAAGCTCGTCATCAGCACGCGCGGCTCGTCGCGGAAGGATTCCTCGGTGCCGTTGCCGTGGTGGACGTCGAAGTCGACGATCGCCACCCTTTCCAGCCCGCGCACATCGAGCGCATGGCGCGCCGCGATCGCCACGTTATTGAACAGGCAAAAACCCATCGGCACCGACGGCCGCGCGTGGTGACCGGGCGGGCGCACCGCGCAGAACGCGTTGTCAATCGCGCCGTCGATCACCGCATCGGTGGCCGCCAGCGCCGCGCCGGCGGCGCGCAAGGCGGCCGTCCAGCTGTGGCGGTTCAGCGACGTGTCGCCATCGACCGGGTAGTAATCGTCGCCTTCGTGCGGCTGGCTGCGCACGATCGCGATCGCGTTCGGCGTGTGGTTGCGGGCGATCGATTCCAGGCTGGCCAGCGGCGCCTCGCGGTGATCGAGCAGGTCGTCGATGTGGGCGTTGATCAGCTGGTCCGCGATCGCCTGCAGCCGCGCGGGGCATTCGGGATGCCACTCGCCCATTTCATGGCGCAGGCAATCGGGGTGGCTGTAGATGGCTGTACTCATGTCGCGGGTTTCTTTAACGCATCATTCGTGTCGCAAGGTTTTGCATGCAGGTAGAATGGCCTGCATCGGATCAACTATAACAGACACAATGTATACGAAATTGCATGCCGTCGCGCGCCAGGTGGGCAGCCTCATCGTGGGCAAGGACGTGCAGATCCGGCAGTCGCTGGCCTGCCTGCTGGCGGGCGGCCATTTGCTGCTGGAAGACGTGCCGGGCGTGGGCAAGACCACGCTGTCGCATGCGCTGGCGATTTCGCTCGGCCTGCAATTCAACCGCGTGCAGTTCACCAGCGACCTGCTGCCGGCCGACGTGGTCGGCATCTCCGTCTACGAGCGCGAAAAGAACGGCTTTGCCTTCCACCCCGGCCCGATCTTCACGCAGGTGCTGCTGGCGGACGAGATCAACCGCGCCACGCCGAAAACCCAGTCGGGCCTGTTGGAGGCGATGGAAGAGCGGCAGGTGACGGCCGATGGCGTAACGCGGGCGCTGCCGGAACCATTCTTCGTGATCGCCACGCAAAATCCCACCCACCAGATCGGCACGTTCCCGCTGCCCGAATCGCAGCTCGACCGTTTCCTGATGTGCCTGACGCTGGGCTACCCCGACCCGGCCGCCGAGCGCGCGCTGCTGGCGGGCGAGGACCGCCGCAGCATGCTCAGGACGCTGCCCGCCGCCATGACCGCCGCCGAACTGGCCGCGGCGCAGCGCGGCCTGCGCGCGATCCACACGTCGGCCGCACTGATCGACTACGTGCATGCGCTGGTGCTGGCATCGCGCGGCAACGGCTCGTTCGCCGAGGGCCTGTCGCCGCGCGCCGCGCTGGCGCTGGTGCAGGCCGCGCGGGCCTGGGCGGCACTGGAGGGCCGCGACCACGTGCTGCCCGAGGACGTGCAGGCCGTGCTGGTCCCCGTGTGCGCCCACCGGCTGCGGCCCGTGAAGTCGAGCCAGGGCGTGGCGCTGGCCAGCCGCGAGCTGGTGCTGCAATTGCAGAAGTCCGTACCGGTATAACGATGCTCGAAGCATTCTGGCGCCGTGTATTCCGCTTCGAACGCCGCAAGGCGCGCGACGGCGAAGTGGTGCTGACGCTGCGCCGCGTCTACATCCTGCCGGCGCGCGCCGGCATGGCCTTCGCCGTGTTGCTGGTACTGATGCTGATCGGCGCCACCAACTACACGCTGGGCCTGGGTTTCGCGCTGACGTTCCTGGCTGGCGCCTGCGCGCTGGCGGACATGGTGCTCACGGTGAAGAATCTCGCCGGCCTGCGGCTGGCCGGCGGCCGCGCCGCCCCGGTCTTTGCCGGCGATGCCGCGCGCTTCGAGTTCGGCCTGCATAACCCCGGCAACACCGAGCGCCATGCGATCCGCGTGCGCTTCGCCGCCGATGGCGCCCCGGAACACCCGGCCGACGTGCCTGCGCAGGGCAGTGCCGCGGTGTCGCTCGCCATTCCCGCCATCGAACGGGGCTGGCTGCGCGCACCGCGCGTGCGGCTCGAGACCCGCTTTCCGCTCGGCCTGTTCCGCGCCTGGAGCTGGTGGCAGCCGGACCTGCGCGTGCTCGTGTACCCGCGGCCGGAAACACCTGCGCAGCCGCTGCCCATGCACGGTGCCGCCAGCGAGGAAGGCCACGGCGAAGTGGGCCTGGACAACTTCGCCGGCATTCGCAGCTACCAGCCGGGCGACCCGCTGCGGCACCTGGCCTGGCGCCAGATCGCGCGCCTGGCGCCGGAGGACGGCGGCC
>DASVVD010000385.1:0-3813 GCA_036386715.1 Pseudoduganella sp. | reverse complement strand
TGGCTTGCCGGGCGCGCAGGTATTGGCACACTGTGCCGGGTCGAAGCCCAGCGCGTAGGCTGCGGTGATACTGTTGCATTCCACCGCATACGGTGCGGTCCAGACCATCAGGACCGCCTGCACTTCCGGTCGCAACCGGGCATCGATTTCCGCTTTCAGCTTGGCGAACTGCTCCACGCCGATCTTGCGCGGCTTGCCCGGGATGCGCACGTGCACGACGTTCGCCTCGGGAATGCCGCGCGCGACACGGTAATACTCGCCCAGCTCGACACTGTTCGGCTCGTCGTCATTGATGACAACCGCCAGTTGGGCAGGCTGCAGCGGTGCCGCCTGGGCGGCAGTTGCGGCCAGCAGGAATGACAGGAGGAATGCTGGCAAGAATGCTGGCAAATAAGCGGACAGATATGGGGGTCGCAAGATGGCAGGCTCCGGTGGATGAGTTAGGCGCTTGGTGCATTGCCTGGCGCCGCGATTGTGCGAGGCTGTTCCCGATAACGATTTCCCGCGGCTGCCCGTGCACGCGCAGCGCATGGCTGTTCCATCGATAGCGGCGCGGCTGCGCACCGGAGACATTATCTGCGAGAACAGCCACGGGGCAGAATTGATTGCCCGGCCGAACAGCGCCGGCAGCTAGCGGGCCGACTTTTGCAATTTTTCTTTCACCACGGCCGGAATGCCGGTCGCCACGGCTCCTTCGGGTACGTTGTGAAGGACCACGGCTCCCGCACCTATCCGCGCATTGCGACCGATGACCACGGGGCCAAGCACGCAGGCGCCGGTGCCGATCTCGGCGCCTTCCTCGATCACAGGGACTTCATACAGGCCGGACCTGCCGCCGATGGTGACGTTCTGCGAAATCTTGACGTTGTCGCCGATACGGACTCGCGCATGCACCACTGTGCCCAATCCGCTATAGGCGAACAGCACGTTCTTGCCCACCGAGACACTGGGCGGCAGGACGACGGCGAAGAGGACGCGGTTCAGGCCGTAGAGCAGCCGCGGCAGCAATGGCACATGGTGCTGGTGCAACCACGCGGCCAGACGGAAAATTTTTATCATTGCCGATCCAGATGGGCGTATTGATGGCCCGAACAGGCGCGAACTGGCAGTCAGCGCCATGGATTAAAGACGGTCGCCTCGACGGCAGCGCCGTGGGTTCCAACGCAAGAATGCCACGCAACGCATTCACGTCGCGTGGCATCCGGAGGCTTGCGCGATCAGGTACGCTGGTAGACGTCCTCGAACCGCACGATATCGTCCTCGCCCAGGTAACTGCCGGACTGCACTTCGATCAAATGCAACGGCAGCTTGCCCGGATTTTCCAGCCGGTGGTTCATGCCGATCGGAATATACGTGGACTCATTTTCCGTCAGCAACTCGACCTTGTCGCCGCAGGTGACCTTGGCCGTGCCCGACACCACGATCCAGTGCTCGGCACGGTGATGGTGCATCTGCAGCGACAGCTTGCCGCCCGGATTGACGGTGATGCGCTTGACCTGGAAGCGCTCGCCGATATCGATGCCCTCGTAGCAGCCCCACGGCCGGTAAACCTTGGTGTGGTGCAGGTGCTCGGTGCGGTCCTGGCATTTCAGGTGATCGACCACCTGCTTCACGCGCTGGACCTGGTCCTTGTGTACCACCAGCACGGCGTCATTGGTCTCGACGACCACGACGTTCTCGAGGCCGATCACGGCCACGCAACGGCTTTCGGCGCGCACCAGCGAGTTCTTCACGCCGTCGAGATAGACATCACCACGCGAGACGTTGCCGCTGGCATCCTGCGGCTGCACTTCCCACAGCGCCGACCAGGAGCCCACGTCGTTCCAGCCGATCGCGGCCGGCACCACGATGGCGTGGCGAGTATGCTCCATGACGGCATAGTCGATCGAATCGGATGGGCTGGACGCGAACGCTTTCTCGTCCAGGCGGCAGAAATCCAGGTCGCGGTAGCCTTTCGACACGGCTTCGGCAGTGGCGCTGGCGATCGCGGGCTGGAACTGCTCGAGTTCCTTCAGGTAGCCGTCGGCACGGAACAGGAACATGCCGCTATTCCAGAAATAGTTACCAGCAGCAACAAAGCCTTCGGCGGTGGCGCGGTCCGGCTTTTCGACAAAACGGTCGACCTTGAAGCAATTGTCGCCTACCGGCAGCGGTTCGCCGCTCTTGATATAGCCATACCCCGTCTCCGGTGCGCTCGGCACGATGCCGAACGTGGCCAGCGCGCCATGTTCGACGAGTTCCGCCGCGCGCAGGATTGCCCCGTAGAACGCTTCGGTATCGTTGATCACGTGATCGGCCGGCAGCACCAGCATCACCGCCTCGGCGTCGACCGCCTTCAGGAAATGGGCGGCGGCGGCAACGGCCGGGGCCGTATTGCGGCCTTCCGGCTCGAGCAGGATACCGAGCGGCTTGACATTGATTTCACGCAGTTGCTCTGCAACCAGGAACCGGTGCTCGTTACCGCACACGATCAGCGGCTGCATCAGTTCCGGGCGGCCATGCAGACGCAGGGCCGTGTCCTGCAGCATCGTCTTGTCGGCAACCACCGGCAGCAACTGCTTTGGCAGCGCCGCGCGCGACAGTGGCCACAGGCGGGTGCCGGCGCCGCCGGACAGGATGACGGGATAAATTTTCATGCTTTTTTCTGTTCCAATTGTGGGATGTCTTCTTCGCTGTCCCGGCGACGGGCGGCACGGCGGTCGCGTGCGTTGGCCCATTCATCGGAGTCGTACTGCGAAACGTGCTTCATCTCGCCAGCGCGGTCGACACTATAGTCTTTAAATACAATCAATTCGTTCAGCGTAACATCCGGTAACACCCGCGTATATTCGAACAGAACGCTGCGCTGGACCGTTGCGCCGGAGCAGATATGGCTGCCATGGCCAATCCATGTCGGACCAATGATGTGCGCGCCGGCATCGACCTTCACGCCCGAGCCGATATAGACCGGCCCTTCGATCTTCGTGCCGCCGTTCCAGTCGATGCTGGTATTGAGGCCGAGCCACAGGCCTTCGTCGACCTGGATGCCGGGTACCGCCATATTGGCCACTTCGCCCAGCAGGACGCTTTGCAGCACTTCCCAGTAATCCTTGACGCTGCCGATATCGATCCAGTTGAACTTGCGCGTCTGGTTGTAGAACGGCAAGCCCTTTTCAGCCAGCAGCGGGAACAGTTCGGAACCGATGTCGAACGGCCGGTCGGCCGGAATCAGGTCGATCACTTCCGGTTCGAAGATGTAGATGCCGGTGCTGGCGCAGTTCGATTTGGCCACCGACGGATCGGGTTTTTCCTGGAACTCGCGGATGCGGCCATCTTCGTCGCTGACAACGACGCCATAGCTCGCCACCTTGTCCCACGGTACCTCGCGCGTGATGACGGTGGCCAGCGCGCCCTTGCGGCGATGCTCGAACAGTGCGGATTTCAGATCGAGGTCGATCAGCGCATCACCGCACAGCACGATCGTGGTTTCATCGAAGAAACCGCCGAATTCCTGGATTTTCTTCATGCCGCCGGCCGAACCGATCGGCTCCGGCACCACTTCGCCATTGTCGTTGGTATAGCCTTCGAACGAATAGCCGATCTGCACGCCGAACTGATGGCCTTCGCCGAAATAATCTTCGATCTTTTCGTGCAGATAACTGACGTTGACCATGATTTCCGTGACGCCGTACCGGGCCAGATGTTCGACCAGGTAGGCCATCACGGGCTTGCCCAGGATCGGGATCATGGGCTTTGGCAATTCGTACGTCAATGGCCGTACGCGCGTGCCTTTACCGGCTGCGAGAATCATTGCTTTCATCTGAACTCCCTGAG
>DASVVD010000384.1:0-4309 GCA_036386715.1 Pseudoduganella sp. | reverse complement strand
CCCGTTCGACTTCAAGGGTTTTTCACTGAACGTTTCGGCCCGCGGCGTGTATGCCGACAAGTCCGACAAGACCGATCCGCAGCTGGCCGCCACGGTCTCGAACCGCTGGAAGACCGATATCGGCGAATTCGGCGCCCTGCTGGGCCTGTCGTACCAGCGCTCCCGCTACCATGAAGAGCGGGCCTTCAACACCGCGCCGGTCGACAAGAGCTGGCTGCTGCCGGGCCTGACCGCGCCGGACCTGGTGGGCATGATTCCCATCACGGGCGACCGCCGGCGCTCCGCCGCCAACGCCGCCGTGCAGTGGCGCCCGACCCGCGGCCTGGAGATCTATGCCGAGGGCATGGTCTCGCGCGACCTGAACGACTACCAGCTCAATTACTTCGTCGGCCTGCCGTGGTGGACCAACACGGGCGGTACCGTCAACGCCACCACGATCGCCGGCACCAGCCAGGCGCAGACGATCACCTCGACCAACGTCAACACCATCACGTCCACCCAGGCCAACCGCATCGATTCGCTGACGCAGCAGTATGCCGTGGGCGCCGTGTGGGACGTCAGCGACAGCCTGCGCGCCACCACCGAACTGGCACGCACCACCAGCAAATACAACTGGGCGAACCCGATCCTGGACACCGTGACCGTGGTGCCGAACGTGCTGGTCGATACCAACCGCAACGGCACCGTGCACATGGACTACACGGGCATCGACATGACCGATGCGTCGAACTACTACCTGAAGGGTTTCTTCGACCGCTACGGCAAGGATGAAGGCAAGTCGACCGACTGGCGCGGCGACCTGGCGTTCACGCCGGAGAACGGCGGCATCTTCAAGGAATTCTCGATCGGCAGCCGGATCGCCGAACGCAAGGCCGAATCGATCAAGAGCTACGAAGGCAACGCCGAGGCACCGGACGTGGCGAGCGGCACCTGGCCCTACACGCGCCAGAACGCGTCGACGATTCCGGGCCTGTCGTGCACCTCCGCCTCGATGGCCAGCGGCGGCCCGGACTATGGGCTGACGCAGTGGTACACGCCGTGCGCCAGCCTGCTGCTGAACGATCTCGCCACGATCCGCCAGGCCGTCACGGGCACCACCGCGGCGCGCGAACTCGATCCGGGCTCGTACTTCGGCGACCAGGAACGCACCTATGCGGTCTACGGCAAGGCCAAGGTGGCGTTCGACGCCGGCCCGGTGCCGGTCGACGGCACCTTCGGCGTACGCGTTGTCAAGACACGGCAGACGCTGCAAGGCTACAGCTCGCAGGACGGCACTTACACCCTGGTCGAAAGCAAGAACGACAGCACCGACGTGCTGCCGAGCATGAGCTGGAAAGCCGGCTTCCGGGACGACCTGATCGGCCGCTTCACGGCCGGCCGCACGATCTCCCGCCCCGGCTTCTCGCAGCTGAACCCGGGCGTGGCACTGGTGCGCTCCAGCGAAACCGTGAAGGCGACCGGCAGCGGCGGCAACCCGGACCTGAAGCCGGTCACGGGCGACAACTTCGATGCGGCGCTGGAGTACTACTTCAACCCCACCGGCTCCGTTACCGCCACGCTGTTCCACCACCGGTTCGACGGCTATATCCAGAACCGCACGGCCAGCGAAAGCTTCGCCGGCGTGGCCTACGACGTGACCCGCCCCTACAACACCGGCAACGGCCACCTGCAGGGCTTCGAAATGGGCTACCAGCAGTTCTACGACTGGCTGCCGGGCTGGCTGGGCGGTTTCGGCCTGCAGGCCAACTACACGTGGATGCGTGGCGAAACCACGACCGACGGCATCACGCGCAACATTACCGGCCTGTCGAAGTCTTCGTACAACATCGTGGCGCTGTATGAACGCGGCCCGTGGTCCGGCCGCCTGGCCTACAACTGGCGCTCGAAGTTCGTCGACACCTACGACCAGGGCGGCGCCGGCCTCGACCTGATCGTGGCCCCGACAAAGCAGATGGACGGCTCGGTCAGCTACAAGATCAACGACCGCACCACGCTGACGCTGGACGCGGTCAACCTGCTCGATACGGAGTTCAAGGACTACTGGAACACGCCATCGGTCTATCCGCGCGACACGCGGCGCTACGACCGCACGATCGGGCTGGCACTGCGCTGGAAGTATTGAAAGTATCGAGCCAGGGCGGCAGCCGCAGGCTGCCGTACCGTGGAAACGCTTATCTCGCTATTGTCCCCGACGATAGTTTCAGGCCCGCTGTAAAGCGGGCTTTTTTTGTTCACGAAAACGCTCTTGCCACCCCTCTTGCCACCTCTTTTGCCCCCCTCTTGCCACCCCTTTTGCCAGCGATCTGCGGCAAGCGCATGAGCTTATCTGAACTTGGTCTAGCGGTTTCGTTGACGGCGGCTTTCGCGCCACCGTACAGTTGCCCGCACTAAAACGCTGAGGGGGAAACGATGGGCATCGATCGGGAGGCGCCGCCTGGGCCGGCGCCGGCATCGCCGCGCCGGCGCCGCTTCATGGCGCGCGGCGCCGCGGCCTCGCTGGCCGCGGCCGGTGGTGCGGCCGCATTGCCCGGCGCCGTGCGGGCGGCCACCGCGGACAACTTGCCGCCGCATGTGCCGCAATGGATGCGCGAACCGGGCGCCGGCTTCCTGCAGCCCCCGTACGGCCTGCCGTCGCCGTTCGAGCAGCATGTGCTGCGCAAGCTGCCCGACCCGCCGCCGGCGTTTCCCACCGCCACCCGCACGCCCCTGCAAAGCCTGTTCGGCAGCATCACGCCGAACGGCCTGTTCTTCGAGCGCCACCATGCCGGCGTGCCGGCCATCGACCCGGCGCAGCACCGGCTGATGGTGCACGGCCTGGTCGAACGGCCCTTGCTGCTGGACATGCAGGCGCTGCTGCGCTTTCCCGCCGTGTCGCGCAGCCATTTCATCGAGTGCTCGGGCAACAGCATGGCCGAATTCAAGGCGCCCGGCAAAGGCAGCGTGCAGGACATCCACGGCTTGCTCAGCGGCGCCGAATGGACCGGCGTGCGCCTGGCCGACGTGCTGGCCGAAGCCGGCGTACTGCCGTCGGCGCGCTGGATCCTGGCCGAAGGCGCCGACGCGGCGGCCATGACGCGCAGCGTGCCGCTGGCCAAGGCGCTCGACGATGCGCTGCTGGTGTATGGCCAGAACGGCGAGATGCTGCGCCCGGAACAGGGCTACCCGTTGCGCCTGCTGCTGCCCGGCTTTGAAGGCAACATGAACATCAAGTGGCTGCGCCGCCTGAAGGTGGGCGATGCGCCGTTCCAGACCCGCGAGGAAACCGCCAAGTACACCGACCTGATGCCCGACGGTACGGCGCGCCAGTTCACGTTCCAGATGGGCGTGAAATCGGTGATCACGTCGCCGTCGGCGCGCCAGGTGCTCGACGGCCGGGGCTTCCGCGAAATCACCGGCCTGGCGTGGAGCGGGCACGGACGCATTGCCCGGGTCGAGGTCTCGGTCGATGGCGGGCGCCGCTGGCAGGAAGCGAGGCTGGACGGACCGGTGCAAAGCCGCGCGTTGACGCGCTTTCGCTTTCCGTGGGTGTGGTCAGGGCAGGAAGCGGTCCTGCAAAGCCGCGCCGTGGACGAGGCCGGCAACGTGCAGCCGACCCGCGCCGCGCTGGTCGGCAGGGACGGCCAGAACTCCGCCTATCACTACAACGCCATCCAGAGCTGGCAGGTGGCGTCGAACGGCGAGGTGTCCAATGTCCATGTCTAGGATGACGGTCGCGGGCGGGGGCATTGCCTTGCTTGCCCTCGTGCTGGCTGCCTGCCCACCGGCGGCATCGGCCCAGCGCCTCGGGCTGGGGCAGGCACCCAGTGCCGCGCAGGTGCGCGGCTGGGATATCGACGTGCGCGCCGATGGCGCCGGCCTGCCGGCCGGTGCCGGTTCGGTGGCGCAGGGCCGGGCGCTCTACCAGGCGCGCTGCCTGGCATGCCACGGCATCGATGGCGAGAAAGGCACCGCGCCGCGCCTGGCCGGCGGGCAGGGCACGCTGGCGGGCAAGGCGCCGGTGCTCACCGTGGGCAGTTACTGGCCCTACGCCCCCACGCTGTACGACTACATCCGCCGTGCCATGCCGCTCGACAGCCCGCAATCGCTCAGCGCCGACGAGGTGTATGCGGTGACGGCCTATACGCTGCACCTGAACGGGATCGTCGGTGCCGGGGCGGTACTCGATGCGGCATCGCTGGCGGCGATCAGGATGCCGAACCGCGATGGCTTCCGGCCGGTGCAGGAATAGTCAGCCCTTGCCGGATGTCAGCCCTTGCCGGCCGCCGGCAGGGGCGGGGGTGCAGGGTCCGGATACTCGGCGGAGGCCACG
>DASVVD010000383.1:0-7924 GCA_036386715.1 Pseudoduganella sp. | reverse complement strand
CCTGGAATCCTCCGATGCGCACGCCATCGATGCCCTGCTGGCCAACGGCAGCCCGCGCATCGCCAGCCTGCTCTACGGGGCGCTGCCCGAGTCGAGCGCCGAACTGGTGTCCTATACCGTGTACCGCTGGGAATGCGCGATCCGCGGCTCGGTGGTGATGGGCTTCGTCGGCGCCGGCGGCCTGGGCCAGCGGATGGATGAATCGATGAAGATGCTGGCCGGCGGTGAAGTCTGCGCCATGCTGCTGGTGTTCGTGCTGCTGGTGGCCGCCGCCGACCTGGTATCGAAACAGTTGAGAAAGCGCCTCGGATGAACCAGCCGGCCATGCCTTCGCCGCCGCGCCGCCGCTGGGCCGGCACCGT
This sequence comes from Pseudoduganella sp., assembly GCA_036386715.1. Taxonomy (GTDB): domain Bacteria; phylum Pseudomonadota; class Gammaproteobacteria; order Burkholderiales; family Burkholderiaceae_D; genus Rugamonas. Next base: position 7,562 of record DASVVD010000383.1, on the reverse strand, counting down.
CATGGCGCTGCTGCTGCTCGCCCTGGTGGTGGCCAGTTTCGCCAGCCTGCCGCTGCACTTCGCCGCGTTCTTCACGGCCGATGCGGTCACCAGCGTGGCCGAATTCCTGGGTGGCTTCGCGCCGCCCGAAATGGCCACCGGCTTCCTGCAGAAGACCGCAATCGCCACCGCCGAGACACTGGCCATGTCGGCGGTCGGCACGCTGCTGGCCGTGGTAGCCGGCCTGCTGCTGGCGATTCCGGCCGCCGGGCGTTTCGGGCGGCCGCTGCGCGCCATCGTGCGCGCAGCATTGAACGTGCTGCGTTCGATCCCCGAGCTGGTCTGGGCCTCGGTACTGCTGATTGCGGCCGGCTTGGGCCCGTTCCCCGGGGCGCTGGCGCTCGGCGCCCACACCGCCGGCGTGCTGGGCCGGCTGTTTGCCGATGCGCTGGAAAACGCCACGCCGCTGCCCGAGGAAAGCCTGCGCACCAACGGTGCCACGCCGATGGCGGCGTTCTTCTATGCCACGCTGCCGCAGACGCTGCCGCAGATGCTGTCCTATACCCTGTACCGCTGGGAAAACAATATCCGCGCCGCCGCGATCCTCGGCGTGGTCGGTGCGGGCGGCCTGGGCCAGATGCTGAAGTTCCACCTGTCGCTGTTCCAGATGCAAAAGGCCGCCACCGTGATCCTGGCGATGCTGCTGCTGGTGGCGCTGGTGGATGCCGCCAGCTTCTGGCTGCGCCGCAGCCTGACCCGCTGAGGAGCCGCCAGCACAGGCCGCATTGCGGCGTTGCATTCGTCTCGCCGTACTAAAGTTCTATCGTCGACGATGCGCCTTGCCCTGCGGCCCGTGTTGACGGCTCCATAGCTGTTATACGTGGAAACTTTCAAGGAAACCATGCTGGAACTGCGCAACCTGAACAAGTCGTATGCCGGCGGCCGTCCGGTACTGTCGAACCTGTCGTACAAATTCGGCGCCGGGGAATTCGTGGCGATCATGGGCGATTCCGGCGTGGGCAAGTCGACGCTGCTGAACCTGGTGGCCGGCCTGGACCACCCTGATCCGGGTGCCACGGCACCGATCCTGGTGGACGGCGTCGCCATGGCATCGCTCGACGACGATGCCGCCACCCGCCTGCGCCGCCAGCGCATGGGTTTCATTTTCCAGGCTTTCCACGTGCTGCCGCACCTGACCCTGCTGCAGAACGTGGCGTTGCCGCTGTTGCTGAATGGAATGCCGCAAGGGCGCGCGGCCGAGATGCTGGCTGCCGTGGGCCTGGCGGGACGCGAACACGGTTATCCGCACGAACTGTCCGGCGGCGAAATGCAGCGCGTGGCGATCGCCCGCGCATTGGTGCACCGCCCCGCCCTGGTACTGGCCGACGAACCCACCGGCAACCTCGATCCCGATACCGCGCATGCCGTGCTGGACGTGCTGCGGTCCGAAATCCGCGCCAGCGGGGCCTGCACGATCATGGTCACGCACTCGGAAGCCGCCGCTGCCATGGCCGACCGTACGCTCATCCTTACGCGGGCTGGATTGCAGGATGCAATAGCTGTCAAGCCGTTGCGTCAATAGTTCGTGAAATTTTGTGTATAGGACGCGCGCTTTTTTTTACAACCGTAGTATGATTTAGATAACTTGCTGGTTATCAAGGCTTATACCTTCCAACAAGCTACACGCCTTTTGACGCATTTCTTTTGAGGGGGAGCAAAATGAGCGTAAGGCAAAAAAAACTGGAGTTGATTGAAGCAATGAACCGGGCGCGGGCACTGGAACCTTCCAGCTTCGTGCCGAACAAGCTGCTCGATACGCTGATCGAGCGGTTGAACCTGAAAAACGACGCCGAGCTGTGCCGGGTGCTCGAGGTGCAACCGCCCATCATCAGCAAGATCAGGCACCGCAAGCTGGCCGTTGGCGCAACGATCCTGCTGCGAATGCACGAGAAATCGGAACTGAGTATCCGCGAACTGAAAGAACTCACCAATGCGTCGGTGCACTGAAGGTGCAATGCCTGGCGCCGGCATGGCATCACCGGCGCCCTTCTTTTTTCCTCCGCAGTAATTCCGCAGTAACCCCGCAGTAATTCCGCAGTAATTCCGCAGTAATTCCGCAGTAACTCCGCAATAATTTGCAGTAATTTCGCAGCAATCCGGCAATCCTCCCGCAATCATCCCTGGCTCATCAGGCAGTCATCGCCTATGCCGCGATCGCCATGTCCTCCACCCCATAATGCCGGGCATAGCGCGCATCCAGGTTTTGCAGCGGCATCAGCAGGAACAGGTCGGCGCTGTCGAAATCGGGATCCCAGGCCGGGTCGCCGCACACCCATGCGCCGGAGCGCATATACCCTTTCAGCAGCGGCGGCACGATGGCCGAGGACGCCGGCTCGATCTTGCTGTGCGGGAATGGCAGGTGCGGGGTGACACGGTATTCGCCCGGGCCCATCCGCGTTTCACGCAGCTGCTTGAACACGGCAACGGCATTGTGCCCGCCGTCCGCCATGCTGATGCTGGCGCAGCCGGCCAGGAAATCGCAGCCCTGCCGGTCCATGTATTCGGCCAGCGCGGCCCACAGCAGCATGATGACGCTGCCGCCCCGATAGTCGGGGTGAATGCAGGCGCGGCCCGCTTCGATGATGCGGCCGCGCAGCGGGTTCAGACGGCCCATGTCGAATTCGCCTTCGGCATAGAACCGGCCGAGCCGGCGCGCGCCGGCCGGTGCCAGCACGCGATAGGTGCCCACCACCTGCAGCGTGGCGGCATCGCGCACCAGCAGGTGATCGCAATGCTCGTCGAATTCGTCGTGATCGAGGCGGTCCGGCCGTACCAGCGCCGTCAATCCCATGCCTTCGATGAAGACGCTGTAGCGCAGGCGCTGTGCTTCGCGCACTTCTTCCGCCGTGGTGGCGATGCTTGTCACAAGGCGGGGGCGTGGCGCCCGGGTGCCGGTCGCATTGGTGGTCAGCTGCATGCTTCGTCCTCTCGGTGAAGTGGAGACGAAGCACAGCGTAGCGATGGATTACTTCAACAACATGACAACGATGTGTCGATTCGGTGACCGTGGTGCCGGCGCGTCAGCTTCCATGCTGGAACCGGCGCCACGGCACCACGCCGGCAAAAAATCAGTCTTTCTTCGGACGACCGGTTTTCAGCTGCGGCAACGAGGCCAGCACGCTTTGCAGCGTGGCCATGTCGATCTGGCTGATCAGCGCCACGCCGACGCGCAGCAGCTCGCTTTTCTTGATCTCGAAACCGGCTTTCAGGCAGGCTTTCTTGACCTCGCCGAGCACCGCGTATTCCGCTTCCGGCATCGTGAAGCTGTCGCGCACCAGTCGGTCCTTGCGCGGCGCCGCCTTCTCGGCCGGCTTGGCCACGGCCTTGACGGCAGGCTTGGCCGCTTTCGCCGGCTTGGCCGCCTTGGCCGCCTTCGGTTCCGCCGCGGCTGCGACAGCCGGTGCCTTCGCCGCTTTCGGCGCGGCCTTGGCCGGCTTGGCGGCCGATTTTGCGGCCGACTTTGCGGCGGGGGCCGCTGCCACGCCGGCCGCCGGCTTGGCCGCCTTCGCCGTGGCCGGCGCCTTCACGGCAGGCGCCGCAGTGCCGGGCTCGGCTTTCGGCGCCTTGGCTTTTACCCGCTTTGCCGGCTGCGCCGCCTCTGCCCCGGTCCCGGCTTCCTTGTTCACGGCTTCCTTGTTCGCGGCTTCCTTGTTCGCGGCTTCCTTGACTGCGACAGGCTTGCGAGGTGCCCGGGTTGCCGGCCTGGCGGCAGGCACCGCTTCGGCAGTGGCTTGCGGCTTGCCGTCAGCCTTGGCCACCGGCTTTTCAGCGGCGGTTGCAGGCTTGGCGGTGGTGGTATCGGCGGAAATCCGGGTCACATCGTTTTTGGCGTTCATGCATGCTCCTGAAAAGTAAAGTTGAACTATATAAACAATATATACCATTTTTGCCGAAAGAGCACCATTCCTTACAGTTCCCGGGCCATCCGAAGTCACTTTGGCGTGCCGGCTGCGGCCGCGCCATCGCCTGCGCGATTTCCTGCAACTTCGTCTGCAACTTCGCCTGTAACTTCGCCGCCATGCGCCCGCAGTGCCTCCAGCTCGGCGTTGCACCGTTCCAGCCCGCGGCGGGCGACGCGCAGCGCCAGGTGCGTGGCCACGCGGGCCAGCAGGATCGGCGGGTTGACCGGCCGGCCGATGTAGTCCGCGGCGCCCGCGGCCAGCCCGCCTGCCTCGTCTTCCGGCCGGCTCTTCGCCGTCAGCAACAGCACAGGCACGTCGGCCGTGCGCGGCTCGCCCACGATGCGGCGGCAGACCTCGAGACCGTCCAGGCCAGGCATCGTCACGTCCAGCAGCACCAGGTCCACGCCGCCCGCGCCCACGATGCGCAGCGCGGTGGCGCCACTGGTGGCCACCTTCGTGTCGTATTTTTCCTTCAGCAGCGACGCCAGCAGCATGATGTTGTCGGGCGTGTCGTCCACGATCAGGATCACGGGGCGGTTCGCGTTCATGGCGCTTCCCGGGCAGCGCCATCGAGCACTTCCCGCGCGGCGTCGAATTCATAGCTGGCGATATGCGCGGCCAGGCGCTCCAGGGCCGCCGCCGGCAGCACCGTTCCCAGAGCGGGCCGCGCACCGTCAAAATAATCGTTGCTGTCGGCGCTGTAGGCATCGAGCAGTTCGCGCAGCCTGGCCAGCGCCGCGCCGCCCTGCCCCTGCCCTTCGTCCGCCGCAACGACGTTCGCTGCAATCGCATCCGCTGCAACCCCATCCGATAGTCCGGCGCCGTGTACCGCAGCGAAATGCGCATCCAGGCCGGCAACGGCCGTGCGCAGCGATGCCGTCAGTTCCTCCACCAGCACAACGTCCGGCACGTCGTCCCGTTCCAGCAGTTCCTCGATGGCGCGGGCAGCCGCCTCGACGGCGTTCGCACCGACGTTGCCGGCCACGCCGCGCAGCGTGTGGACACGCTTGCGCGCATTGTCCCGTTCACAGTGCAGCAGCTCGGTCGCCACCTCGGTCGCGGCATCGCGCTGCGAGTTGCGGAAGCGTTCGAGCAGCTGCAGGTACAGCGTTTCGTTGCCGGCCACGTGGCGCAGGCCGCGCGCCGTGTCGATGCCCGCCAGTAGCGGCAGGCCGTCCTGGCCCGGCGCGTGCGGCGGCCTCGGCGCCACCGGCGGCATGGCCCGGCCCAGCCAGCGCGCCAGCGTGGCATACAGCGCATCGGGATCGATCGGCTTGGTCAGGTAATCCTGCATGCCTTCGGCCAGGCAGCGTTCGCGCACGTCGGCCAGCGCGTGGGCCGTCATCGCGATCACCGGCAGGCCGTCGAAGCGGCGGTCGCGGCGCAGTGCCAGCGTGGTTTCGTGGCCGTCCAGCGCCGGCATTTCAAGGTCCATCAGCACCAGGTCGTAATGGCCGGTGCCCACCTGCGCGAGGCGGTCGAGTGCTTCGCGCCCATTGCCGGCAAATTCCACCGCGATGCCCTGGATCTGCATCAGCTCGGCGGCAATCTGCTGGTTGACCGGATTGTCCTCGACCAGCAATACCCGGCCCGTCACATCGAGCTTGCCGCCGTCGTAGGGCCGGCTGCGGTGCTGCGCCGGCGCGAACAGCGATACCAGCGTATCGACCAGCACCGACTGCCCGATCGGCTTGAACAGGTAGCCGATGAAACCCGCATCCTCGGCCTCGCGCTGCACTTCCTCGCGGCCGAACGCCGTCAGCAGCACCATGCCCGGCTGCCGTTCCAGCGGCGCGGCAGCCACCCGGCGCGCCAGCTCGATGCCATCCATGCCGGGCATCTGCCAGTCGGTCAGCACCAGCACGAACGGATCGGCGGCCGCATCGGCTGCCACCACGCCGGCCAGCGCCTCGGCGCCGGAAGAGGCGGTGTGCACGCGCAGCGGCAGTGCCCGCGCGGCCTCGCCGAGCACCTCGAGCGCGACCGGGCTGTCGTCGACCAGCAGCACGCGCGCATTGTTCAGCGCGGCCGGCACCACGGGTGGCCGTTCCGGCTGGCCGGACAGGCCGAATTCCAGGTCGAACGAGAACAGGGACCCCTTGCCCTCCCGGCTCGCGACGCTGATCGAGCCGCCCATCAGGCGCACCAGCTGCTGCGAGATCGACAGCCCCAGGCCGGTGCCGCCGAACTGGCGAGAGGTGGAACCGTCAGCCTGGTTGAAGGCGCGGAACAGCTTGCCCATCTGCTCTTCCGGCATGCCGACGCCGGTATCGCGCACGGCAAAGCGCAGGGCAATGCGGTCGGGCGAGGCCGCCGGCAACCGCGTGCAGCACAGTTCCAGTTCGCCCTGCGGCGTGAACTTGACGGCATTGTTGACGAGGTTGATCAGCACCTGCCCCAGCCGCAGCGGATCGCCTACCAGGTGGCGCGGGATCGCCGGCGGCACGTTGAACAGGTATTCGAGCTGCTTCTCGGCGGCGCGCTGGCTCGTCACGCTGGCCACGTTGGCCAGCACGTCGTCGAGGAAGAACGGCACCTGCTCGACTTCGAGCCGGCCGGCCTCGATCTTCGAGAAATCGAGGATATCGTTGATGATGCCCAGCAGCGCCAGCGCGGCGCGGTGGATCTTGCTCACGTAATCGTGCTGCTTGGTGTTCAGGTCGGTGCGCAGCGCCAGGTAGGCCATGCCGATGATCGCGCTCATCGGCGTGCGGATCTCGTGGCTCATGTTGGCAAGGAATTCCGACTTGGCGATATTGGCGGCTTCCGCCCGCACGTTGGCCGCGACCAGTTTCTGCTCGCGCTCGCGGCGCTCGCTAATGTCGCGGATGAAGCCGCAGAATTCGAATTGCCCGGCATCGAGCTCGATGCGCGTGATCGACAGCTCGATCGGGAACTCGGTGCCGTCCGCATGCAACGCCTCGACCTCGATGCGCCGGTCGAGCACCTCGCCCGCGCCCTCGCCCGCCAGGTAGCGCGCCATGCCCTTGCGGTGGTCCATGCGGTAGCGCGGCGGAATGATCAGGGTGTCGAGCTGCTGGCCGAGCGCCTCGTTGCGCGGGTAGCCGAAGATCGTCTCGGCCTGGCGGTTCCAGCCGGCCACGCGGCCGTTGCGGTCCATGTTGACGACGGCATCAAGCGCGGTGTCGACGATCGCGCGCAGCTTCTTCTCGCTGTCGCGCGCCACCTGGATGGTGCGCTTCAGTTCCTGCGTGCGGGTATCGATCTTCTGTTCCAGGTCGCCGTTCAGTTCGCGCAGCTCGCTTTCGGCATCGCGCAGCCGGGTCAGCGTGTCACGGAAGCTGCGCACGGCGATGGACAGCCGGCCCACCTGGTCGGCGCGACCGATGCCGGACAGCTGGATGTCGGTCTTGCCCTGGGCAAGCTTTTCCAGCGATTTCTGGATGTCGCCGAACGGCCGCACGGCCTTGCGCGCCACCATGAACACTGAGCCGACGATGGTCAGCGCCAGCAGCAGGTTGACAGTCAGCGCATGCAGCAGCTGCTGCTGCAGTGCGCGGTCGGCTTCGCGGCGCGAATAGGTAAGGTCGATCGCGCCCACCAGGTAGTTGCGGGCGCCGTCCTGGAAACGGATGTCGCGGTGCACCGTGAGCGCGTTGT
>DASVVD010000382.1:0-6106 GCA_036386715.1 Pseudoduganella sp. | reverse complement strand
CCTTTTTTACATTTCGTGGCAAGCCGCCGCGCTTCCCTACAAGGCCATCCTCTGTTACGCTTGCTGCAATTTTTGCACGCGGATAATGTTGAAGAAGTTTTACACAACACGTCCGCGTTGCTGCCACCTGCTTTCCACCACCTTGGAGACTACACATGAGTGCAATCGTAGATATCATCGGCCGCGAAGTCCTCGACTCGCGCGGTAATCCAACCGTCGAGTGCGACGTGCTGCTGGAGTCGGGCGTGATGGGCCGTGCGGCCGTGCCGTCCGGCGCGTCGACCGGTTCTCGCGAAGCGATCGAGCTGCGTGATGGCGATCCGAAGCGCTACTTCGGCAAGGGCGTGCTGCAGGCATGCGAGAACATCAACACCGAGATCTCCGAAGCGATCATGGGCCTGGACGCGAACGAACAGGCATTCCTGGACCGCACGCTGATCGACCTGGACGGCACCGAGAACAAGTCGCGCCTGGGCGCGAATGCCATGCTGGCCGTGTCGATGGCGGTCGCCAAGGCCGCCGCGGAAGAAGCCGGCCTGCCGCTGTACCGCTACTTCGGCGGTTCGGGCGCGATGCAGATGCCGGTGCCGATGATGAACGTGATCAATGGCGGCGCGCACGCCGACAACAACCTGGATATCCAGGAATTCATGATCATCCCGGTCGGTGCCCCGACCTTCAAGGAAGCGGTCCGCTACGGCGCCGAAGTGTTCCACACGCTGAAGAAGATCCTGCACAAGAAAGGCCTGAACACGGCGGTCGGCGACGAAGGCGGTTTTGCGCCATCCCTGGCCAACCATGAAGAAGCCATCAAGCTGATCATCCAGGCCATCGAGGAAGCCGGCTACGAGCCGGGCACCCAGATCGCGCTGGGCCTGGACTGCGCCGCTTCCGAGTTCTACAAGGACGGCAAGTACCAGCTCGATGGCGAAGGCATGTCGCTGACGGCCACCGAATTCACCAACCTGCTGTCGACCTGGTGCGACAAGTACCCGATCATCTCGATCGAGGACGCGATGCACGAAGGCGACTGGGAAGGCTGGGCGATCCTGACCGCCGCGCTGGGCAAGAAGGTGCAGCTGGTGGGCGACGACCTGTTCGTTACCAACACCAAGATCCTCAAGGAAGGCATCCAGAAGGGCATCGGCAATTCGATCCTCATCAAGATCAACCAGATCGGCACGCTGACCGAAACGTTCGCCGCCATCGAGATGGCCAAGCGCGCCGGCTACACCGCCGTGATTTCGCACCGCTCGGGCGAAACCGAAGACTCGACGATCGCCGATATCGCCGTGGGCCTGAACGCGCTGCAGATCAAGACCGGTTCGATGTCCCGTTCGGATCGCATGGCCAAGTACAACCAGCTGCTGCGCATCGAGGAAGACCTGGGCGATATCGCCAGCTACCCGGGCCGCGATGCGTTCTATAATCTGAAGTAATCGCAACTCTCCGCAACTCTTATTTCCGGCCGGTATGCTCTACCGGCCGGTTTTCCATTTTATGCGTCTGATTACCCTTGCCCTTGCAGCGCTGCTGCTGCTGATTCAATATCCATTATGGTTGGGGAAGGGCGGATGGCTCCGCGTGCAGGACCTGGAACAGCAGGTCGACGCGGCCCATGACAAGAACGAGCAGCTGCGGCGCCGCAACGCCAAGCTCGATTCCGAAGTGCGCGACCTGAAGGATGGCACCGGTTCCGTCGAGGAGCGCGCGCGCTACGAACTGTCGATGATCAAGCAGAACGAAATCTACGTGCAGATCCTGCGCAAGGGGCAGATCCCCGGCGACGGCGCAACGCCGGCTCCGCCGCCTGCCGAACCGCCGGTCAAGCGCTGACCGGTTCTTCCAGCCTCTGGCCACCTTCTGTGCATGGAAACGGGCTGGTTCGCCGACCCGTGCTCTTGCACAACAAGCGCCGGTGAAATAGCATCCCTGTCCAGTTTGTCATCCTGCTCAGCGCCAAAATGGCGCAGCGCGCACCAGCGCGGTGCTGCCGAGCTACCGATAACGGTGCGAAACATCATTATTTGATATTCCGCACCAGGATGTCTCCCTCTCCCCAAAAAGGCACGCTTCTTGCTCTCACTTGGTGCTTTTGCACTTTGACAGGGAGTGGTGGTCGATGGAGTCGTTCAAGAGCGGTGCAGATGCCTTGTTTGTCCTGTTGGGAGGCATCATGGTGCTGGCGATGCATGCCGGATTCGCGTTCCTGGAGCTGGGAACGGTGCGCAAGAAAAACCAGGTCAACGCGCTGGTCAAGATACTGGTCGATTTCTCGGTATCGGCCATCGTATATTTCACGTTCGGCTATGGCATCGCCTATGGCCAACATTTCTTTGGATCGACCGAGACGATGGTGGCCAACAACGGCTATGCGCTGGTCAAGTTCTTTTTCCTGCTGACCTTTGCGGCGGCCATTCCCGCCATCATTTCCGGCGGCATCGCCGAGCGCGCGAAATTCTATCCGCAAATGATCGCCACGGCGCTGCTGGTCGGCTTCATCTATCCGTTCTTCGAGGGCATCGCCTGGAACAACCACTTCGGCTTCCAGGCCGCGCTGCAGGTCGCGTTCGGCGCACCGTTCCATGACTTTGCCGGCTCGGTCGTGGTGCATGCCGTGGGCGGCTGGGCCGCGCTGCCGGCGGTATTGCTGCTGGGTGCCCGCCGCGGGCGTTACGGCAAGGATGGGCGCATTTCCGCGCATCCGCCGTCGAACATCCCGTTCCTGGCGCTGGGCGCTTGGATCCTCGCGGTGGGCTGGTTCGGCTTCAACGTGATGAGCGCGCAAACGCTCGACAAGATCAACGGCCTGGTGGCCGTCAACTCGCTGATGGCGCTGGTGGGCGGCACGCTGGCGGCGCTGGTGTTCGGCAAGAACGACCCCGGCTTCGTCCATAACGGGCCGCTGGCCGGCCTGGTGGCGGTGTGCGCGGGTTCCGACCTGATGCATCCGCTCGGCGCGCTGGCGACCGGCGCGGCGGCCGGCGCGATCTTCGTCGTGATGTTCACGCTGGCGCAGAACCGCTGGAAGATCGACGACGTGCTGGGCGTGTGGCCGCTGCACGGCCTGTGCGGCGCCTGGGGCGGCATCGCGGCGGGCATCTTCGGCAGTCATGCGCTGGGCGGGCTGGGCGGTGTCTCCGTGATGTCGCAGATCGCCGGCACGCTGCTGGGCATTGCCATCGCCACCGCAGGCGGTGCGCTGGTCTATGGCGTGCTGAAGGCCACGGTCGGCCTGCGGCTCGACGCCGAGGAGGAATTCGACGGTGCCGACCTGTCGATCCACAAGATCAGCGCCACGCCGGAACGCGAAACCCTCGCCGGGTGATGCCGGGCAGCCACAGTATCGATAGAAGATACCGGCGGCAAAATGCCGCCGGATACTTGAAAATAGGAATCATTCGCATTAAGATGGTGGCCTTTGCCAGCCACCTGTTCCGGATCAGGCGCCAGCTTTCGACTGACTCCCTGACTGGAACACCATGGATGCACTTATCGCGCGCCGGCGCCTGCTGCCGGCATTGTTGATGTCGGCGCTGGCGCCACTGGCCCACGCCCAAACCACTTCCGCCCTCGGCGAAATCACCGTGACCGCGCAGCGCGACGCGGCCCCGGCCCGGCCCGGCACGACCACCGCCATCACTTCAGACGACCTGCAGCGCCAGGCGGCGCAGGACATGCAGAACATCGCCCGCTACGCGCCGCTGATCAGCGTGCCGAACGCGGCGAGCGGCTCGGGCAGCGTGTGGGACAGCAGCGGCAATACGGGCTTTAACATCCGCGGCATCGACGGCAACCGCGTCAGCATGGACCTCGACGGCATCGCACTGCCCGACGCCGCGCCGAAGCCCGATGGCACCTCGCTGAACAGCTTCGGCATCGGCCGCGATTATTTCGATCCCGAGACGTTCCGCGAAGTGAGCATCACGTCCGGCACGACCAGCAACATCGGCGCCGGTCCCGGCACGCCTGGCCTGGGCGGTTCGGTGCAGCTCATCACCAGGGCGCCGGCGGATTACCTGAACGCCGGGCGCCCGGTTTACGCCGACTACAAGTTCGGCTACGACGGCTCGAACAACATGCGCATGCACGCGCTGACCGGCGCGGCGCAGGCCGGCGGCCTGCAGCTGCTGGCGCTGTTCGTGCACCGCGACGGCAAGGAATACGAATCGGCCGGCAGCGCGGTGGTCAATCCGGACGACTGGACCTCCGACGCGCTGCTGGCCAAGATCTCGTGGTCGCCGCTGGCCGGCCACAAGCTGACCGCCACCGTCGACGCCTACCAGGCCAGCCACACCCGCGAATACATCAACAAGACCAGTACCCTGTATCCGGAAGGCGTCGACCAGCAATCCGACACCCGCCGCAGCCGCTTCTCGCTCGATCACGAGTTCACAGGCAAGGCCGCGCTGTTCGACAGGCTCGAGTCGCGCATCTACGCGCAGAACTCGGAGGTCGACGACCAGACGACCGGCCCCTACGTCTCCGGCGGCCAGCAATACTTCCGCACGATCGACACGGGCTACTTCAACAAGAGCCGTGGCCTGGCCAGCAATGCCGTCAAGGCGCTGGGCGCGCACCGGCTGTCCTACGGCATCAGCGCGGAAGGGACGGACACGCGCCGCCCATGGCGCGAGGACCGCACGGTGCTCGCCACCGGCGCCCACCAGATCACCAGCAAGAACCGCATGGTGGACACGGACACGACGAAGCTGGCGGCCTTTGCCAGCGCCGACCTGGTGCTGGCCGACGGCCTGACCCTGACGCCGGGCCTGCGCTACGACTGGCGCGAGATGAAGCCGAAGAACATCGAGGACTACGTGGTGGCGGTACCGGCCGCGCGCGAGGAACTGCGCAACCGGAAGGATGACTACTTCACGCCGAGCCTGGAGCTGGCATGGAAGTTCCGCCCGGAGCTGGTGGCCTATGCGAAATACACGCGCGGCACGCGCCTGCCAACCGCGGCGGAGTTGACCGGCACCTATGACTCCTTCAGCTACACGGGCGCCGGCAACGGCTACGCGGTGCTCGGTAACGCCGACCTGAAAAAGGAGACCAGCGACGCGTTCGAACTGGGCCTGAAGGGCCACCCGGCGCGCGGCGTGACGATGAATGCCGCAGTGTTCCACACGAAGTACAAGAACTTCATCGAATACGCCACGCAGCCGGCCGACCCGGTCAATTATCCGACCATCACGCAGGGCCTGTACCGGCCCGAGAACGTGGGTGACGCGAAAACCTGGGGCGCGGAAATCTCCGGCAGCTTCGCGCTGGGCGAATGGAATGCCGTCCTGAACGGCGCCAGCGTGACGGTGGGCGCCGGCGTTCAGCACAGCAAGGCGCGGAACATCGAGACCGGTGCCGAAGGCGAGCTGGCCTCCACCTTGCCGCGCAAGATCAGCACCACGTTCGCATGGGACGATCCGGCCAAGCGCGGTGGCGCGGCACTATCGGTGTTCAACGTGCGCGGCAAGCAGGCCGGGCCCGACGTGATCTCGAACGTGACCACGGCACGCTTCGACGTTCCCGGCGCCACGGTGGCCGACCTCACCGCCTACTGGAACATCGGCAAGCACGCCGTAGTCACGGCCGGCATCTACAACCTGACCGATAAAAAATACTGGGACTACGCATCGTCGCGCAGCCTCGCCGCCGGCACCACGGCCGCGACCCTGGCCGACATCGAACGCCAGGCCCGTCCCGGCCGCTACGGCGCTGTCACGCTCAAAGTGATTTACTGAGGAGAAAAGCATGAAAATCCACCGTCGTTACTTTCACTTGCTGGCCCTGTCCGGTGCCCTGGTTCTGGCCTCGGGCGTGGGCCACGCCCATGCCGCCACGCTGGCCGAACGCTGGAATGCGCTGCGTGCCGAGCAGCCCAAACTGGGCATCCGCGATGCCGCGAAACAGCTGAACGTCTCCGAGGCCGAACTGCTGGCGACCGGTATCGGCACCACCGCCACGCTGCTGGTGGACAGCCCTCATGCGCCACGCGAGATCATGCGCCGCGCACTGGACCTGGGCAAGGTGATGGCGTTGACGCGCAACGAGAACGGCGTGATCGAGGTGACCGGCGTGGCCACGCGGATCGCCAAGCAAGGCGACG
>DASVVD010000381.1:0-9501 GCA_036386715.1 Pseudoduganella sp. | reverse complement strand
AAGGCGCTGCCGGCGTCGGTAAAAATCGCCGAACTGGGCGACGCCCAGGAAATGCAGGCCCTGTTCGCCAGCTTCGGCGTGGCCATGCTGATCGGCGTGCTGTGCATCTATGGCGTGCTGGTGCTGCTGTTCAAGGACTTCATGCAGCCGATGACGATCCTGGCGGCGCTGCCGCTGTCGATCGGCGGCGCGATCGTGCTGCTGCTCGTCACCGGCAATGCGCTGTCGATGCCGTCGATGATCGGCCTGATCATGCTGATGGGGATCGTGACGAAGAACTCGATCCTGCTGGTCGACTATGCGATCCTGGCACGCCAGGCCGGCATGACGCGCTTCGACGCGCTGGTCGATGCCTGCCACAAGCGCAGCCGCCCGATCCTGATGACGACGATCGCGATGGGCGCCGGCATGATGCCGCTGGCGCTGGGCCTGGGCGCCGACCCCAGCTTCCGTGCGCCGATGGCGATCACCGTCATTGGCGGGCTGATCACGTCGACCCTGCTGAGCCTTCTGGTGGTGCCGGCCGTGTTCACCTACGTGGACGACCTCGAGCACCTGATCGCCAGGCTGGCGCGCAAGCTGCGCCACAAGGATCATGCGCACGGCACGGCGCCGCATGGCGAGGCGGCCAACCTGCCGCACGCGGTGGAACCGGGCAAGTCGGGCCTGCACTGACCCAGGAACGGGTGCGGTTTTTCACCACCCGATCTACTTCTTGCCCACCTCTTCCGATGCGATATCGGCCAGGTCGACCAGCGCCTGCAGTTCGGCCGCGCGCAGCTTGCGCGGCTCGCGGTCGATCACGCACAGCGTGCCGAGCGCCTGCCCCGCCTCGTCGCGCAGCGGTACCCCGGCATAGAAACGGATCCGCGGCTCGCCCTGCACCAGCGGGTTGTCGCGAAAGCGCGGGTCGGCCGCCGCATCCTCCACCACGAACGCTTCCCCGGCCAGTATCGCGTGCGAGCAGAAGGCCCATTCGCGCGGCGTTTCCTGCGCGTCGAGGCCCACGCGTGCCTTGAACCACTGGCGGCTTGAGGTCAGCAGCGATACCAGCGCGATCGGCGAGCCGGTCACCTGCGCGGCGATACGGACGATGCGGTCGAAGCGTGCTTCCGGCGGCGTGTCGATCAGGCCGGACGAAGCCAGTGCCACCAGGCGCGTGGCTTCATCCCTGCCGACCGGATAGCCGGGCGCCGGATGCGGCGTGAATTCGGCTGGCGACACCGGCGACAGCGCCGCCTCCACCGCCTGCCCCACCGTGGCGGATGGCTGGCCAGGGACGCTTTCCATCAGTTTCGCGATCGCGGAAAGATGGGTGCGGCGGTGGCCGCCGGGCGTTTTCCACGAAGCGATGGCGCCGCTTTCCATCCAGAGCTGGACGGTGCTGGTGGCAACGCCGAGCAGGCGCGCGGCGGCGGTGGTGGTCAGGATCGGATCTTCGACAATACTCATATAAACCTTTCGACTGCAAGGAGTATACGCGCAATCACTCTATTTGACGAATTTGATGGAATTGACGTCGTAAAACCGCAAATTTACCAATTTAAGTTGATGCAAGGAAATTTTTAAGGCATGATGGCGATCAAATTCGTCAAATAACCCTTACCGCCGCCCATCATGAACGCTTACCGACACGCCAGCATCGCCACGAAGCTCTACTCGGCATTCGCGCTGGTCCTGCTCTTCACCGTCACCCTCGCGCTGTTCTCGATTTCACGCGTCAACCAGATCGATGCCGCGCTGGAAACCGCCAGGACCCTGCGCGCTACCCAGCTCGATCCGCTGCTCGATGCACGCGAAGCGCTGGACCAGACCGGCATGGCCGCGCGCAATGCCTTTATCTTCGGCGACGGCGACGCGGCGCTGCGCGAACTGGACATCGTCGACCATCAAAAGGCGCTGTACCTGGCGGAACTGGACAAGCTGGAACCGCTGCTGCGCGACAATGCCCAGTTTACGAAGGTGCGTGACGGGATGCGCCAGATGGCACATGAGCTGGAACGCCCGCGCAAATACCGCACGGCGGACGAAATGGAACAATACGGCAAGTTCCTCGTGGAGGAATGCAGTCCGCTGCGGCGCAGGATCGTGGCCGATATCGAGGTACTGCTGCAGGAACTGGAGCAGCGCAGCGCGGTGGCCACCGCGGCGGCCAGCGAGCAGGCGGCCAATGCGCGCTGGTGGATCAGTGCCCTGGCCATCGCCAGCGCACTGCTGTGTGTGGCGATCGGCACCGCCATCGTGCGCGGCCTGCTGCGCCAGCTGGGCGGCGAGCCGGCACAGGCGGCCCGCGTGGCGCGCGCCATCGCCCGCGGCGAACTGCACAGCCAGGTGGATACCGGCCGTGCCCACAAGAACAGCCTGATGCATGCAATGGGCACCATGCGCGACGGCCTGGCCGGCATCGTGACCGAAGTGCGCAGCGGCACGGTGGCGATCACTTCGGCCTCGGTCGGCATCGCGTCCGGCAATGCCGACCTGTCGGACCGCACCGATGCGCAGGCGCAGGCGCTGGCACAGGTGGCCGTGTCGATGGACCAGCTGGTTCACTCGGTGCGCGTGAATGCCGCCTATGCGGAAGAAGCCAGCAGGTTGTCGCAGCAGGCCTCCGAGGTATCACGCCACGGCGGCGAGGCGGTGAACAGCATCGTCGACACGATGAACCTGATCAGCGAATCGTCGAAGCGGATTGTCGATATCATCGCCGTCATCGACGGCATCGCGTTCCAGACCAATATCCTGGCATTGAACGCCGCGGTGGAGGCGGCCCGCGCCGGCGAGCAGGGGCGCGGCTTTGCTGTCGTGGCCAGCGAAGTGCGCAACCTGGCGCACCGCTCGGCCGCGGCTGCGAAGGAAGTGAAGGTGCTGATCTCGGATTCGGCAGCGAAGGTCGATACCGGCGCGGCGCTCGTCGGCGCGGCGGGCACCACGATGAAGAACGTGGTCGAGGGCATCGCGCAGGTAACCTCGATCATGCAGGACATCTCGAACGTGACGCGCACGCAGACCAGCGACATCGAATCGGTCGGCAAGGCCATAGGGCAGCTGGACGACATGACGGTGCAGAATGCCGCGCTGGTGCAGGAAGCATCGGCGGCGGCGCAGGCGCTGCGCGTGCAGGCCGACCACCTGGCCGGCGTGGTCGACACGTTCCAGCTGGAGGACACCCCGGCCGGCAAGCCGCGACGCGCGGCGCTCCCTGCCTGAGGTGCCTAGCGGCGTGCCTGCCAGTCGCGCCGCAGCAAGCCGTAAAGCACCGAATCGCAAACCTCGCCGCCGACGATCCATCGTTCGCGCAGCAGGCCTTCGCGCTGGAAGCCCAGGCGCTCCAGCGCGCCGATGGACGCGGCGTTGCGCGGGTCGATGTCGGCCTCCAGCCTGTGGAAATCGAGTTCGACGAAGGCGAATTTCAGCAGCGCGTCCAGCGCTTCGCCCATGTAGCCCTTGCCCCAGTGCGCGCGGTTCAGCGCATAGCCCACTTCGCCGCGGCGGTTTTGCCAGTGCAGCCGGCATAACCCGCAGTTGCCGATCTGCTGGCCGGTTTCGTTCAGCACGATAGCGAAACGGAAGGCTTCGCGCGCGGCGAAGGCTGCCGCGTCTTCGGCGATCTGCCGGCCCGGCCGCTCGGGATCGGTCCACGCCGGCTCGCTGAAGTAGCGCATCACCTCGGGATCGCCATGGATCGCCAGCAGGTCGTCCTCATCGCCAGGGCACGGCGGGCGCAATGTCAGGCGCTCGGTAGTGAGATTGATGTGATAGTCCATCGGGCAATTTTACCTGATGGCCCGGCAGTCACCGCGCCGCCGGGGCCGTCCACCCTCCTCCCATTGCCCGGTACAGGTCCACCGAAGCGGCCAGCAGGCGCGCGCGCAGCTGCAGCCGCGCCACGTCCGCCGCATACAGGCTGCGCTGCGCGTCGAGCTCCTCGAGGTAGGCGGCATAGCCGTTGGTATAGCGGTTGTGCGCAATGCGCAGCGTTTCTGCGGCGGTGGCACGGCGCGCATCGTTCTGCACCACCTGTTCGCGTAGCCGCGTGATCGCATCGAGGCCGTTCTCGGTTTCCGCGAAGGCCTGCCGCACCGTGTTCTCGTACGTGATCAAAGCCTGGTTGCGCTGCGCCGCGGCGGAATCGGTGGCGGCCTGCACCCGGCCGGCATCGAACAGCGGCGCCGCCAGCGCGCCGGAAAGCCGCCACAGGCGCGTGGGCGCATGTACCAGGTCGGAAAGCTCGGCGGACTGGATACCGCCGCCGGCGGTCAGGCGGAAGCTGGGCAGCAGCTGGTCGCGCGTGACCGCCAGTTGCGCGCTGGCGGCGGCGATCGCCTGTTCGGCGCGGGCGATGTCGGGGCGGCGGCGCAACAGGTCCGACGGCAGGCCGCCCGGCACCGACGGCGGCACCAGTTCGGCCAGCGGCTTGCCGCGTGCGACTGCGCCGGGCGAACCGCCGGCCAGCAGCGCCAGCGCGTTTTCCTGCTCGAAGATCTGGCGCTGCAGCTGCGGAATCTGTTCGGCCGCGGTGTCGTATTCGGCCTGTGCCTGCAGCCATTCGAGCCGCGAGCTGTAGCCCACCTCGAACTGGCGCCGCGCCAGGTCGCGCGAACGCGCGCGCAATTCCAGCGTGGCCTGCGCCAGCTCCAGCTGCGCATCGAGGCCGCGCAGGTTCAGGTAGCCGCTGGCAACGTTGGCCGCCACCGACAGCGCCACCGCATCCAGGCTGGCCTGTTCGCCGCGCAGCGTGGCCGCGGCGGCCTCGGTGGCATTGGCCAGGCGGCCCCACACGTCGATCTCGTAGGCCGCCTGGAATTCGGCCTGGAACGAATTGGCCACATAGGGCTTGCCGGTCACGGCGGAGAGCGTGCGGGTCCGCGTGGGCGAGGTGTCGAACGACAGCGTGGGCTGCTGCGCGGCGGCGGCGGCGCGCACCCGGGCGCGAAAATCCTCGATCCGCTCGCGCGCCACGCGCAGGTCGCCGTTGTTCGCCAGCGCCTGGGTGACCAGCGCGGCCAGCGCCGGGTCGTCGAAGCCCTGCCACCACTGGGCGTCGACCGGCAGCCCGGTGGAACCCTGTGGCATCGGCGCCCGCCATTGTGGCGGAACCTGCAGCATCGACGCCGGCGGATCGGCGACCTTGGCCGCGCATCCTGACAGGACCGCGCCGACCAGCACTGCGCGGACCAGCAACACCATCGGCGGCGCACCACGCCTCATTGCCGCGCCTCCGCATCGCTGCGTTCCGACGAGGTGTCGATGCTGACGATCACCGACATGCCGGGCCGCAGCCGGTCGGCCAGCCGCTGGCCGGCATCGATGCTGATCCGCACCGGGATGCGCTGGGCGATCTTGACGTAGTTGCCGGTGGCATTATCGGCCGGCAGCACGGAAAATTCGGAACCGGTGGCCGGCGAGATGCGCTCGACCTGCCCGGTCAGCACGGCGCCATCGAGCGCGTCGACCTTGAACGTGGCGCTCTGGCCCACGCGCACGCCGTTCATCTGGGTTTCCTTCAAATTGGCGATCACCCACATCTGCCGCGGCACCAGGCCCATCAGCTGGGCGCCCGAGTTGACGAACGCGCCGCGCCGCACCCCCACCTGGCCCAGCTGGCCGTCGGACGGGGCGACGATGCGTGTGTTGTCCAGGTCGACCTTTGCCGCTTTCAGCGCGGCCGCGGCGTTGGCCACCGCCGCTTCCAGCGCGGCGCGGTTGACGGTCACCGACTGCGACGATTGCCGCGAGATCTCGACATTGGCCTGGGCCTGCGCAACGGCGGCCTGCGCCTGCGCCTGGGCGGCGCGCTGCGCATCGCGTTCACGCTGCGACAGCGAGCCGTCCTGCACCAGTTCCTCGACGCGCCTCAGGTCGGCATTGGCACGGCTGGCCTGCGCCCGCGCATTGGCCAGCGCCGCTTCCTGCAGCGCGATCGTGGCGGCGGCGCTGCGGCGCGACTGGCCCCAGTTCTCCAGGGCCGCCTTTTGCGCCGCCAGTTGCGCCTCGGCCTGGTCGTAGCGCTGTTCATAGATGCGGCGGTCGATTTCCACCAGCAGCTGGCCCTGTTTCACGAGCTGGAAATCCTGCACGTGCACCTGCGTGACATAGCCGGAAAGCTGGGTGCCGATCACCGTCACCTGGCCGCGCACCAGCGCGTTCTCGGTCGACACGACCGGGCTGGTGAACGGCGGCAGGCGCCACGCATACAGCACGACCAGCACGCCGACCAGCGCGATCAGCGCGAAGCCGGCGATGGCATACCACTGGTGCGGGCGGTCGGGCTGGCCCGGTGCGGCGGCAGCGGCAGGTGCGGCAGGTGCGGCAGGTGCGGCAGGTGCAGAAGGCCCGGTTGCGGCAGGTGCGGCCGCGGCCGGCGCGGTGGAAGAAGGCGTGGTGTCGTTTGCGCTCATTTCGATCCGGAATTGTCGAGGGAAACCCGGGCCATGCCCGTCTGGGCATTCTGCACCGGCGTGGCGGGCCTGCGCGCGAGGCACAGCTGCCACAGGTAGTGCGCCAGCAGCCACGCCAGCGTGGCGACGGCAACGATGCTGATCAGCAGGAACACGTCGTTGTAGGCAAGGATGTTGGCTTCGCGGGTGGCTGCCGCGCCGAGCGACGCCACGCCCTGCGCGCTGCGCAGCGCCGGGTCGGCCAGCGTGCCGGCCAGCGCGGCGCCGCTGCCCTGCACGCGGCTGGCCACCTGCGGATCGATCAGCGTGAGGTGTTCGACCAGCTGGCTGGAATGGTATTTTTCACGCAGCACCTGCACCGTGCCCACCAGCGCTGAGCCCAGCAGGCCGCCCAGGTTCTGCGTCATCGAGAACATCAGCGAAAAACTGATCAGGTTGTTCGGCTGCGCGATGATCGCGCCAAAACCGGAGACGAACACGGGGCCGATGAAGAAGACCCCGGCAAAGGCCAGCAGCGCCTGGCTGACGTACATCTGCGCCGGCCGGGTGAGATTGGTGGCATGCGCATCCATGTAGGCGCCGATCGCCATCAGCAGCAGCGCGAACATGAGCGAAGTCTGGATGCGGGCGGGCGAGATCGTCAGCGCGCTGGCGGCCATGCCGGCGATACTGGCGACCAGCGTGACCAGCCACAGGTCGCGCATCTGGTCGTTCTGCAGGCCCAGCGCCTGCAGGAAGCCCACGGTGCCGGTGGCTTCCGACTGCACGATGCGGATCAGCAGCACCGACAGCGCCAGGCGCACCATGTTCGAGGTGGTCAGCCAGCGGATGTTGAGCAGCGGCCGGGCGCGGTTGTGCTCGATCGTGACCGCCGCCGTCACCAGCACGATCGAGCCGGCCAGGCACCAGCCCAGCCATGGCGCCTCGAACCACCACACGGTGCGGCCCAGGCCCAGCACGGCGCACAGCAGCGCCACGCCGGGCGCGAACAGCGCGAACGTCACGGCGTCGAGCTTCTCGAACGCGCGGATGCGGTCGCCCGGCGGCAGCTTCAGCAGCAGCACGCAGCCCAGCGACACGAGGCACATGCCCAGTTCGAAGAAATACAGACCGCGCCATTCGGCGATCTCCAGCAGTTCGGTGGAGAACAGCCGCGCGATCGGCAGCGCCAGCTGGGAGAAGCCGATGCCCAGCACCACGCCCTTCAGCCGGTGCGGGGCCGGAAAGCCCTGCAGCGTGTAGTAAAGGCCCAGCGTCGTGAGGGCAGCCCCCGAAATGCCGCTGGCCGCCCGCACCGCGATCGCCGAGCCGAGGCCGTGCACGAACAGGTGCGCCAGCGTGGCCAGCGCATACAGCACCAGGAACAGCTCGGTGAACAGGCGCAGGCCGAACTGCTGGCGGAACTTCACCAGCAGCAGGTTCATCGATACGTTGGCCATCACGTAGACGGTGGGCAGCCACTGGATTTCGGACTGGAACACGCCCAGCGAGCCCTGCGCATACACCAGGTTGACGGTGACGAGCGCGTTGCCCAGGCCACCCGTGAGCGCCACGATGAAGCCGACCAGCAGGTAGGCCAGGCGCCGCGACGTGGAATGCAGTGGCGACGATGGCGAGCCCGGCAACATCGGCCGTTCGTGGGGCTTCCAGGTCTGGGGCGCGTATACGTCCATGCGGTCGGTGCGAAAAATGACAATATGACATGTGGAGTGCACATGATACGGCCCGGCTGCAAACGATGTCGCATGCACCGGGCCGGTCACCACTTATGGCAGAGCTGACGCCTGCCATGGTGGCTTGACGAACTTACACGGCCGGCTTACACGGCCGGCGGATCGCTTTCGCGCGCCCACACGCGGTGCTCGGCCAGCACCGCCTTGAACGCGGCCAGCGCGGCCGCCGCATCGATCGGCTGGGTGCCGATGATGCCCGGATCCGGCGAGCCGTCGCGCAGCGTGGCAGGGATGCCCGCCTTGACCAGCAGTTGTGCGCCAGCGTCGACCACCATGATCGGCTTGCAGTGGCGGTATTGCAGGCGCACGAATTCCAGTGCGTTGGCATCGGCTGCCAGCGCCAGCGCGGACTGTTCGCCGGCCGGGATCACCACCGCGTCATAGATGACGGACGGCCCGGCTTCCAGCGTGATTTCCGCATCGAGCGTGGCGCCGTTGGCGGCGTTGACCTGGCCCAGCCTCGACGAGACCACGCGCGGCACGGCGCCATCGGCCAGCAGCGAGGCGTAGATCGCCCGCACGCCCTCGGCGTCGACACCGTCGGCCACCAGGATCGCCACGCGGCGCGCATGGATGCCCACCTGCCCTGGCCGCGACAGCAGCGACAGGCCCGGCGAGCTGCGGTACGCGGGAATCGGCCGTTCCGTGGCCAGCGGCTGCGGATCGGGCACCGGCATGCCGAGGCCCGAAGCGACGGCAGCGACCAGTTCCGCATCCACGTTCACCAGCATCGACAGGGTGCGCTTGCGGATCGCCGGCACCGTCACGCGCGTGAGCTCGAAGCGGAAGGCGCCGATGATGTGGGCGCGCTCGACCGGCGTCTGGCTTTGCCAGAACAGGCGGGCCTGCGAGTAATGGTCGGCAAACAGTTCCGGTTTGCCGCGCACCTTGTCTTCCACGAAGGTCTGTTTCGGGAAGCTGGTGAAACCCATGCGGCCGCCCTGGAACGGACAGCCGCCGCCCAGCGAATTGGGCTCGTACGACACGCGGCCGCGGTTGACCGTTTGCCGGTGCATGCCGTCGCGCTGGTTGTTGTGCACCTGCGCGACCGGCGCATTGATCGGGATTTCATGGAAGTTCGGCCCGCCCAGGCGCGACAGTTGCGTGTCCACGTAGGAGTGGATGCGACCGTGCAGCAGCGGGTCGTTGGTGAAATCGATGCCGGGAATGACGTGGGCGGTGCAGAACGCCACCTGCTCGGTCTCGGCAAAGAAATTGTCCGGGTTACGGTTCAGCACCATGCGGCCGACCGGCGTGACGGGCACCAGCTCTTCCGGCACCAGCTTGGTGGCGTCGAGCACGTCGAACTCGAAGCTGTCGGCCTGCTCTTCGGTAAAGATCTGCAGGCCCAGTTCCCACTCGGGGAATTC
>DASVVD010000380.1:0-2742 GCA_036386715.1 Pseudoduganella sp. | reverse complement strand
TTGACCGCATGCGTGGCCACCAGCACCGGCGTCGGCTCGCTGTTGCTGTTGTTGTAGTCAGCCGACAGGCGCAGTTTGAAGCGGTCGCCATCGCGGTACAACAGCTGGCCACGGGCACCATTCGACCGGGCGCCATTGAGCTTGTGGCCGTTGCGCAGGTTGGTGACGGCGCCGTCGCTGCCGCTGCCGAGCAGGTTCAGGCGGCCCGCCCAGTTCGCGGACAGCGGGCCGGACAGCACCGCCAGCACCCGCCGGTAGTCATGCTGGCCGACCGACGCCGAGATCGAAGCTTCCGGCGTAAACGTCGGTTCGTTGGTATGGATGTCCAGCACGCCTCCGGTGGCATTGGCGCCGAACATGGTGCCCTGCGCGCCGCTCAGCACGTCCGCCCAGGCGATATCCCCCAGGCCCGACAGCATGCCCGGGCGTGCCAGGTAGACGCCGTCGACATAGACCGCCACGCTGCTCGGCATGCCGACATTCTGTTCGCCGCTGCTCTGGCCGCCGCCATCGCCCACGCCACGGATGGTGATCTGCGTGTCGGACGGGTCGGTGCTCTGCACGTTCAGGCCGGGCACGAGCTGCTGCAGGGCCTCGATCGAATTGACGTTCTGCTGTTCGAACTGCGTGCCCGTAACGCGGTAGGTCGACGTGGGGGCGCGGCGAGGATCCTCGTCCACCGTCGACTGGCCGGCATGGCGGCTGCCGTTGATGGTCACGGTGGCGACAGCGGCAGGTTCGACAACCGCAGCGGCAACGGCAACGGCAACGGCTGGCGCCGGTGCCGGCGCGGCCAGGCTGGTGCGCTGTAGCGGCAGGGTTGGCGTGGGCTGCGCCAGCGCACGCCGGATCGTCAGCGCGCCGCCCGGGCCGGCGGCCAGTTCGAAGCCGCTGCCTTCCAGCGCACGGGCAACCGCCTCCGCCGGGCTGTAGCGCCCGATCACGGGCACGGCGCGGCGGCCGTCCAGCAGGCGCGGGTCGTAGGCGAGGGAGACGCCACTGTCCGCGGCAATTGCCAGCAGGGTGCGCTCCAGCGGGGCGGCGGGCAGCCGGTAATCGGTGCGCGCTGCGGTCTGGGCCGCGGCGGCAAGGGGAAGGCTGGCCAGCACGGCCAGGGCCAGTGCTGTGTTGTGACGCGTCTTGAACAAGGGAAGACCTCCTGGCTGTCGTTGATACCTCCCTTGTGCAACGAGAAGCGAAAAGCGTCAGCGGCGAGGGGAAATTTTCTTGTGCATTGGGTCAGGAGAAACATTCCGGTCGCGTGCTCGCACTACGCCGACGGCATCGGCGTGAGGAACAGGCGTCATTGGCCTCAGCCACCGTGACACGGTAGAATCGCCAAATGCGCTTTTTCCTGATTCTCCTGTGCGCCCTGGCACTGTCCGGGAACGCGACCGCGACCTACCGCATGCAGCACGATTGCTGCCCGGACCAGGCATGCGCGCTGCAATGCTGCGTGATGAATTGCGCACCCGCCGCGCTGGCGATAGCGCCGCCGCTGGCGCATTCTGGTATCGCCGCGGTCGTGCAGGCCATTGCGCGACATGACGATCGATCGATCGTGCCATCCGCACCTGTCGAAGAGATCTGGACACCGCCGGATTGAAAAGACGAGCTGCTTTACCACTGCAGGTTTTTCTCGTCATCACACCTCACGGAGTTTCACATGAAATCAAAATTGATCAAGGCCACCGTTGCCTT
This sequence comes from Pseudoduganella sp., assembly GCA_036386715.1. Taxonomy (GTDB): domain Bacteria; phylum Pseudomonadota; class Gammaproteobacteria; order Burkholderiales; family Burkholderiaceae_D; genus Rugamonas. Next base: position 1,041 of record DASVVD010000380.1, on the reverse strand, counting down.
CACCCTGCTGGCCGGTTCGGCGGCCGCTTACGCTGCGGCAAACGGCTGCTGCGGCAGCGTTGAATGCTGCCTGAAAATGCTGGCTTGCTGCCTGGGCTAAGCTGATCGGGTTGTAGAACGAAGGGCGGCGCAAGCCGCCCTTTTTTTTCGAACGATGGAACATAAAGCTGCGCCTGCGAACGGTTGTGGCCCCGGCTGGTCGCAGGGTATGCACGGATCGGCGCATTCGGCTGGACCGTCATCAGGCTGCCGCTTAAGGTAAAACTTTCGAACCGGGCGACCTTCCGTGCGCGTTTTCCCCGCCTCCTTCTTGCGCTGGCGGATGGTGCGTGCGGAAGACGGCTGGAAGATCTGCTCGATGCCCCGCAGGTAGCGCATAACCCGTATTTATTCACATAACTATCAAACGATCCGTAGTCCAACCTGGAGGAAGATATGTCAGGCAAAAAGAAGTTCGTCGCAGGCGTGTTGCTGGGTACCCTGGTGTCGTTTTCCGTCTTTGCGGCGGAGGACACCCCGTTGAAGGCGTCCGACCGCGCTGCGGTCCTGCAGGCACTGGCAGCGAAAATGAACGCGAATTACATCGAGCCCGCGGTGGCCGAACGGGTCGGCAGTGCGATCGCCAGGAAAAATGCCGAAGGAGGCTATGCGTCCGCCACCAGCGCACAGGCGTTCAGTACGGTGCTGGCGAAAGACTTACGCGAATTCAGCGGCGACTTGCATTTCGGCACCAGGATCGACGAAAAATTTCGTGAGTCCGGCAGCGCCGCCGACGGCGTGCCCAGTAGCGCCGTCGTCAATCAAGTGCGTGACGAGGCCATGCGGCGGGGCTATGAGATCGAGAAGATCGAGCGCCTTCCCGGCAATGTCGGCTACATCGAGCTGCGCGGTTTCGGGGTCTCGGAATTCGTCGGCCCGGCGTACACGGCGGCGATATCGCTGATGGCGGGGACGGATGCGCTGATCCTCGACCTGCGCCGCAATGGCGGCGGGAGCCCGGCCTCCGTGGCTTACCTGATGAGCCATTTCTTCCCGTCCGGC
>DASVVD010000379.1:0-1879 GCA_036386715.1 Pseudoduganella sp. | reverse complement strand
GGCGCGGCCGACGAAGGCGTCAACCGCAAGCAGCTGCTGGTGAAGGTGCACCATGGCGACTTGCGCTTCATCCGCGCGCCGCTGCTGGTGGGCCACTACAAATCCATGACCCTGACCGGTGCGGAAGCGGTGATCGATGGCCTGCTCGGCAACCGCATGTCCAAGGCCCTGCGTGCCGGCGTGTATCCGGAGCGCGAGGGCAGTTTCCAGATCTTTGAAAACGGCCGCCATACCCATGCGGGCCGGCGCAAGCAGCGCTACATACCGCGCCCCCGTGCGGCGGTGGTGGTCGGGCTGGGCGAGGAAGGCAAGCTGTCCACCCAGGTGCTCAGCTATACGGTGCGGATCGGCGTGCTGGCGTACGCGGAACGGTTTTCCGAAGGGCAGGAGGATGTGCCCTCGCTCGAACTGGCGGCCACGCTGATCGGCAGCGGCGGCACGGGGGTCTCCGTCAGCGCGTCCGCCCTGGCGCTGGTGCAGGGCGTCAACGATGCCAACATGCGGCTGCGTGAAGCGGGCTGGCCGACGGTGGGCACACTATCGATCGTGGAGGTTTACCTGGACCGGGCCACGGACGCCTGGCGGGTCTTGCGCATGCAGTCGGAATCGATGCCCGGCCTGGTGGTGGAGGAACGGCTGATTCCCGGCGACGGCAGCCTGCGGCGCCCGCTCGATACCAGTTATCGGGGCGCCACGTATGATTTCATCAGCGCCGTGCAAAGCGCGGATTCGACGGAAGAGCATCCGAAAATCGCCTACAGCCTCGATACCCGCCGGGCGCGCACCGAAGTGCGGGCCCAGCAGGCGCAGGGCGCACTCGTGCGCGACCTGGTGTGCAAGGCATCGAACACGACCCGGCCGGACAAGCTGATCGGCCGCACGCTGTTCAACCTGCTGATCCCCGTCGAGATCGAACCCTACCTGACCGGATCGACGGACATGCTCATGGAGCTGGACAGCATGACGGCGGCGCTGCCATGGGAACTGCTCGATACCGATCCGCCCCAGCCGACTGTCGACCAGACCGCGCTGCGGCCTTGGGCGATCCGCTCGAAGGTGCTGCGCAAGCTGCGCACGAACGACTACCGCGGCCAGGTGCACGATGCCGCCATCGAGGACAAGATGCTGGTCATCGGCGAACCCTTGACCGACCCGCCGTACGGCGCACTGCCGGGCGCCAAGACCGAAGCGCGCGCCATCGCCGAGGTGGCGCGGTCGGCGTTCGGCGTGCAGGGCGACTGGGTCACGGAACTCAATGACAGCCCGAATGCCAACACCATCATCAATGCGCTGTTCGCCCGTAACTACCGGATCGTTCACATTGCCGGACACGGTACCGGCATCGATGGCTGCGGCCGCGGCGGCGGCGTGGTCTTGTCCGGCCAATCCACGTTCCTCGGGGTCAACGAGATCAGGGCCATGCGCATCACGCCGCAACTGGTGTTCCTGAACTGTTGCCACCTTGGCCAATCGACGGTGCGCCACTACGACCGGGCGGCCTTCGCTGCCGGCGTGGCCACGGAACTGATCAATATCGGCGTGCGCTGCGTGGTGGCCGCCGGCTGGGCGATCGAGGACAAGCCCGCCGAGGTGTTCGCACGCACGTTCTACGGCGAGCTGTTCGCGGGCCGCCGCTTCATCGACGCCGTGGGTGCGGCCCGCGCCGCGGCGTGGGAAAGCCAGCGCGAATGCAATACATGGGCCGCCTACCAGTGCTATGGCGATCCGGAATGGAGCTGGAAGGCCGCCGGCGGAACGGCAACGCCGCCGCCACAGGAGGAGTACGCAGGGGTGGCATCGCCACTGACCTTGATGCTGGTGCTGCAGACCATCACCACCGAACTGTTGTACACGACCGACGACAGCAATGCGCGTAACC
>DASVVD010000378.1:0-5662 GCA_036386715.1 Pseudoduganella sp. | reverse complement strand
AGGACAAATGCTGAGCAAAGCTTCTAAACATGCACCATTCACGGGGCCCAGCCCCGGCAGGCTACATGTCGCGCTCGCAAAAACTATACAATAGCGGACTTCCAGGAGCCTTTTCATGAAAATCAAACAACTTTCCATGATGATCGCCGCAGTTGCGGTTTCGGCGAGCGCATTCGCGGCCGCTCCGAAACTGGGCATCGTCTACGACGCGGGCGGCAAGTTCGACAAGTCGTTCAACCAGTCCGCTTTCGAAGGCGCTTCGCGCTTCAAGAAAGATACCGGTATCAATTTCATCGAAGTGCAGGCTTCGTCGGACACGCAGGCCGAGCAGGTCATGCGCGGCCTGGCCCGCAAGAAGCTCGACATGATCGCCGCGATCGGTTTCTCGCAGACGCAGGCGGTGCAGAAGGTCGCCAAGGAATTCCCGAACGTGCGCTTCGTGCTGATCGACGGCGTTGCACAGGGCGCCAACGTGAACTCGATCACCTTCAAGGAAGAAGAAGGTTCCTACCTGGTCGGCGTGGCGGCGGCCATGGCCTCGAAGTCGAAGAAGCTCGGCTTCATCGGCGGCATCGACATCCCGCTGATCCGCACCTTTGCCTGCGGTTATGCGCAGGGCGCGAAAGCGGTCGACAAGAAAGCCGAGATCGTGCAGAACATGGTCGGCACCACTGCCGCCGCCTGGAACGATCCGGCCAAGGGCGGCGAGCTGGCGCGTTCGCAGTTCGACCGTGGCGTGGACGTGGTGTATGCCGTGGCCGGCGGTTCCGGCATGGGCACGCTGCAGATGGCCAAGGAAAAAGGCAGGCTGGCGATCGGTGTCGATTCGAACCAGAACCACCTGTACCCGGGCACGATGCTGACCTCTATGGTCAAGCGCGTGGACAATGCCGTGTATGACAGCTTCACGCAGATCAAGAATGGTACCTGGAAAGGCGGCGTCACCGCGAAGGGCATCAAGGAAGGCGGCGTGGACTGGGCGCTGGACGCCAACAACCGCAAGCTGATCACGCCGGAAATCGAAAAGCGCGTGCTCGGTGCCCGCAAGGACATCATCGACGGCAAGACCAAGGTGATCGATATCCGCTCGGGCGCTGCCTGCCCGGTCTGATCCACCGGCATCACAAACGACGAACGCGCCGCCGGGGCTAGTGCCCTGAATTGCCAGGTCGTTGAAATACAAATCTGACGAAATCGTCTCGAGACAAGGCGGGAATGTGTGGTAAGGCCGAGGCCTTTCCGCACATTTTCAACGCAGTATCGGGGCGATTATCGTCGGATTTATTCAACGAATCTGCAATTCAGGGCACTACTAGCCCCGCGGCGCGTTTTTCAGTAAAACACGACCTGAAAATTCCTATGCAGCCAGCTGTTGAATTCCGCGGCATCTCCAAGCATTTCGGCGCTGTCAAGGCGAACACGGATGTCAGCTTCTCGATCGCCAAGGGCGCCATCCATGGCCTGGTGGGCGAGAACGGCGCCGGCAAGTCCACGCTGATGAGCATCCTGTACGGCTATTACCATGCCGACGGCGGCGACATCGTGCTCGACGGCACGGTGCGCCAGATCCGTTCCAGCCAGGAGGCGATCCGCCTCGGCATCGGCATGGTGCACCAGCACTTCATGCTGGTCGAGAACATGACGGTGCTCGACAACGTGATGCTGGGCACCGAGGGCGGCTTCCGCCTGGCCTCGCACCGCGCCGAAGCCGAAGCGAAGCTGCGCGAAATCTGCGCGCGCTACCGCCTCGACGTGGATCCGCTGGCCACCATCCACGACCTTTCCGTGGGCGCGCAGCAGCGCGTGGAAATCCTCAAGCAGATCTACCGCAGCGCCAACATCCTCATCCTGGACGAGCCGACCGCCGTGCTGACCGCCCAGGAAACGGCCTCGCTGTTCGAAATCCTGCGGCTGTTCAAGGACCAGGGCAAGACCATCATCCTGATCACCCACAAGCTGCAGGAGATCATGGACATCACGGACACCGTGACCGTGATGCGCGCCGGACGCGTGGTGGGCGCCGTCCAGACGGCTGGAACCTCGAAGGAAGCGCTGGCCAACATGATGGTCGGCCGGCCGATCGAGAACAACCTGCCGCGCGGTCCCTACAAGCCGGGCGCGCCGGTGCTGGAAGTCAAAGGGCTGCAGCTCAAGGACAGCGCCGGCGTCCCGCTGCTTGCCGACATCGACTTCACGCTGCGGGCTGGCGAGATCGTGGCGATCGCCGGCGTCTCCGGCAATGGCCAGAGCGAGCTGATGGAAATCCTCTCCGGCATGCGCCTGCCCACCGGCGGCCATGCCGATTTCGAAGGCAAGGCCCTGCCCTTCAAGCGCGGCGACGCGGACGGCCTGCCGCTGGTGTTCCGCAAGCTGGGCATTGCCCACGTGCCGGAAGACCGGCTGCGCGATGGCGTGGTAAAGAATTTTTCGGTGATGCACAACACCTTCCTCGGCTACCAGGACCACATCAAGGGCCGCTGGGGCCTGTTCGACTTCAAGCACATCGCCGAGCGCTGCGCCGGTTTGCTGCGCGAATTCGACGTGCGCCCGCCGAACCCGGACCTGCGCATCGGCCTGCTCTCCGGCGGGAATCAGCAGAAGGTCGTCATCGCCCGCGAAGTGCTGGCGAAACCGAAACTGATGCTGGTGGGCCAGCCCACGCGCGGCGTGGACATCGGCACCATCGAGGCGATCCACACCCAGCTGCTGGCATTGCGCGATGCCGGCGTGGCGATCCTGCTGGTCTCCGTGGAACTGGAAGAAGTACGCGCGCTGGCCGACCGCATCCTCGTGATGTGCGGCGGCCGCATCACCGGCGAACTGCCGATCAATGAATTCGATACCACCCGCATCGGCTTGCTGATGGGCGGGATGCACAAGTCATGACAACCAACGATATGCCACGCTGGGCAACCGGCATCGTCCTGCCCCTCCTGAACCTGCTGTCGGCCTTGCTGGTGGCCGCGCTGGTGATCCACCTGCTGGGCGAGGATCCCGTCGAATCGATGCAGATCCTGATCAACAGCGCGATCGTCAATCCCGAGGGCCTGTCGTATACGCTGTTCTATGCGTCGACCTTTGTGTTTACCGGACTGGCCGTGTCGGTGGCGATGCAGGCCGGCCTGTTCAACATCGGCGCCGAAGGCCAGATGTATTTCGGCGGCCTGGGACTAACCTTGGCCATGCTGGCATTCGACGCCACGCTGCCGTGGTACCTGCTGATCCCGGCCGGCATGGTCGGCGCCGCGCTGTTCGGCGCGCTGTGGGGGTTCATTCCCGGCTATCTGCAGGCGAAACGGGGCAGCCACATCGTGGTGACGACGATCATGTTCAACTTCATCGCCGCTTCGCTGATGAACTTCGTGATCGTCAAATACCTGATCCCGCCGGGCGAGCAGAACACCGCCAGCCGCGTGTTCTCGGCGGCCGCCGAACTGCCCCGCCTGTCCGACTGGTTCCCGATCCTGGGCGACACGCCGCTCAACGTGAGCTTCTTCCTGGCGATCGTCGCGCTGGCGATCTACGGCGTGATGGTGTCGCGCTCCTCGTGGGGCTACAAGCTGCGCGCCACTGGCCTGAACAGGCACGCCGCGCACTACGCCGGCGTGAAGATCTCGGCCATGATCATCATGACGATGCTGATCTCCGGCGCGCTGGCCGGCCTGGGCGCGGTCAATTCGATCATGGGTTCCACCCATTACCTGTCGCTGAACTTCGTCGGTGGCGCCGGCTTCGTGGGCATCGCCATCGCGCTGATGGGCCGTCAGCATCCGGTGGGCATCTTCCTGTCGGCCGTGCTGTTCGGCGCGCTGATCCAGGGCGGCTTCGACCTGTCGCTGGAAAAGCCGAACATCCCGACCGAGACGTTCATCTTCATCCAGGGCCTGATCATCCTGTTCTGCGGCGCGATGGAAAACCTGTACGCACCCGTGCTGATCAAACTGATCAAAGGAAAACAAGCATGAGTTTCGAAGATCTCCACCTGGGCAGCATCGTCGTCTCCACCGTGCGCAACGCGCCGGTGCTGATATTCGCGGCCATGGCCGGCCTGTTCGCGGAACGCTCGGGCGTCGTCGACATCGGCCTGGAAGGCAAGATCCTGGCGTCGGCCTTCGTCTCCGCCGCGGTGGCCTTCACCACGCAGAACCCCTGGTACGGCATCCTGGCCGGCATGGCCGTGTCGGCGCTGCTGGCGCTGCTGCAGGGCTATGTGGCTGTCACGCAGAAGGGCAACCAGCTGGTGGCCGGCATCGCGATCAACATCGCCATGAGCGGGCTCACGTTCGTGGTGGCCCAGTACTTCTTCCAGCAGGGCGGCCGCACGCCGGACCTGGGCCAGGCGCGCCTCGGCGACGTGGTGCTGCCGGGCAGCGCCGCGCTGGCCGACGTGCCGGTAATCGGCTGGATCTGGACGCAGCTGCTGGGCGGGCACTCGATCCTGGTCTACGTGGCGTTCGCGCTGGTGCCGCTGGTGCACTGGGTGCTGTACCACACGCGCTTCGGCCTGCGCCTGCGCGCCTGCGGCGAAAACCCGCACGCCGCCGACGCGGCCGGCATTTCCGTCGAACGCACGCGCTATGCGGCGATGCTGATCGCCGGCATCCTGTGCTCGTTCTCGGGGGCCTACCTGGCCATCGTGCAGAGCGGCTTCTTCCTGCGCGACATGTCCGCCGGCGCCGGCTACCTGGCGCTGACCGCCATGGTGTTCGGCAACTGGCGGCCGTTCTACACCTTCCTCGGCTGCCTGATGTTCGGCTTCTTCGGCGCCGTGCAGATCCAGCTCGAAGGCGTCGACCTGCCGGTGGTGGGCCGCATCCCGGGCGCGCTGATCCAGATGGTGCCGTACGTCGTCACCGTGATCGTGCTGGCCGGGCTGATGGCCAAGTCCGTGGCACCGAAGGCGATCGGCGTGCCGTTCGTGAAATCGCGATAAGCCTTCCCTGCTCCAGCAAAAGCCTGCGCAACCCGCAGGCTTTTTTTTCGCCCGCAATGTTGCCAAAATTCGGGGACTGTCCCCTTTTTCAGGAAATATTTCCAAAAAAAGGGGACAGTCCCTAGGCTGAAAATGCGCTAAATCGACGGAATTTGTTGGGTCAACGCTACAGCAAAGAAGCTGATGCCTGGAGTCTTCAGAGCAGGAATGCCTGCGCAGGATGTGTTTCCAAAATTCGGGGACTGTCCCCTTTTTCAAGAAATATTTCCAAAAAAAAGGGACTGTCCCCGGTGTGGAGCAACAACGGTCAGCGGCGGTCGAACAGGTGCAGGGCGGCGTGCTGCAGCAGCATGATGGTCTTGCCGTCCTCGATGCGGCCGTCGGTGGTCATGGCGAGGGCGGCGTCGATGTCGAGCTCGAGGACTTCGATGTCTTCCCCTTCCGCGGCGATGCCGCCGCCTTTGCCGGCGCGCTGGCTGGATTCGTATTCGGCCACGAAAAAGTGCAGCCGCTCGGTGACGGAGCCGGGGCTCATGAAGGCGTCGAACACGCGCTGCACATGGTCGACGCGAAAGCCGGTTTCCTCGGCCACTTCGGCGCGGATGCGTTCTTCCGGCGAGGCGGCGTCGAGCAGGCCGGCCGGGGCTTCGATGAGGTAGCCGTCGTGCGCGCCGCCGTAGCCGTAGGCCGGGAAGCGGAACTGGCGTACCAGCACCACGGTGCGCCGCG
>DASVVD010000377.1:0-5620 GCA_036386715.1 Pseudoduganella sp. | reverse complement strand
TCCCACTACGCCGGCATCTACCGGCGCCGCTACAAGGCCTGGAACAAGACCGCGTACAAGGTCACCAAGGTCGCGCTGATCGTCGGCGTTGCAGCGCTGATCTACTACATCTGAAGTTGCCGATGGCGGGTGCATCGCAGGGGTCTGTCCCCGGTAAGTGCTGGCAATAGCCATCGATCGTCGACGTATCGAGGGGACTGACCCCGGTTTTCGCTGGCGCCATCGACACGCCACCGAAAAACCGGGGTCAGTCCCCTTGAACCGCCGACGGCCGAAGCCCGAGCCGACACTTACCGGGCACAGACCCAGTAGCGCTGCAGCCGACACTTACCCGGGACAGACCCCTAAGGTCCGCCGCCCAGCACCTTGTCCGGCGTCATCGGCGTGCTGCGCAGCCGCTTGCCGGTGGCGTGCCAGATGGCGTTGCTGATGGCGGCGGCCACGCCGACGATGCCGATCTCTCCCACGCCCTTGGCGCCCAGCCGGCTGACGATGCGGTCATCCTCGGCCGCGAAGATCACGTCCATCGCATGGATGTCGGCATTGACCGGCACGTGGTATTCGGCGTAGTTGTGGTTCATGAAGCGCCCCAGCCGGTGGTCGGCATACGATTCCTCGTGCAGCGCCTGGCTGATGCCCCATACGATGCCGCCGGTGATCTGGCTGGTCGCGGTCTTGGTGTTCATGATGCGGCCGGCGGCGATCGCGCTCGTCACACGCGTCACGCGCACCATGCCGGTCTGCTCGTCCACGCGCACTTCCACGAACACGGCCGAATGCACCAGCCGGCGGAACTTGCGCTGCTTGAGCATGTTCGGCAGCATCAGGTATTTTTCTTCCAGCCTCACCACGCCGCTGTCGGCCATGAGCGCGGTCAGCGGCAGCGTTGCTTCGGGCCGGCCCTTGAGTTGCAGCGCGCCGCCGGCGAATTCCACGTCCTTGAATTTCGCCTTGGCAAACGGCGACTCGCGCAATTTCTGCGCATGCTTGAACAGGGTTTTCTGCAGCTTCTCGCACACGCCGGCAACCGCCGAGCCCACCGTGGTCACGTGCGACGAGCCGCCTTCGATCGGCGCCACCGGCAGCGTGGAGTCGCCCAGCTGGAACGTCACGTCTTCCAGCGGCAGGCCCATCGCTTCGGCCGCGATCATCGCCATCACCGTGTAGGTGCCGGTACCGATGTCGGTCGCCGCGCTGGATACCACCAGCCTGCCGTCGGCATGCAGCACGGCGCTGGCGCGGGCAAACATCTGCATCGCATCCCACACGCCGGTGGCCATGCCCCAGCCGACCCATTCGGTGCCTTCCTTGCGGGAACGCGGTTCAAGGGGGCGGCTGTCCCAGCCGAATTTCTTCGCGCCCAGTTCATAGCAGGCGCGCAGCTCCTTGCTGGAGTAGGGCTTGTCCTCGATGGGCACCCGCTCGGCGTAGTTCTTCAGGCGCAGCGCCAGCGGGTCCATCTTCAGGGCATAGGCCAGTTCGTCCATCGCCACCTCGAGCGCATGCACGCCGTGCGCGGCGCCGGGCGCGCGCATGTCAATTGGCGTGTACTGGTCCAGCTTGACCAGCTTGTAGTCGAGCTTGATGTTGTCGCACGCGTACAGCAGGCCCGACCAGTTGACCACCACTTCCACGTAATCCTCGATCGGCGACGTTTCGGCGATCGCCTGGTGCCAGATCGCGCGCAACGTGCCGTCCCGCTCGGCCGCCAGCTTGACCCGCTGCACGGTTTCCGGACGGTGGCCGAACGTGAACATCTGCTGGCGCGTCAGCACCACGCGCACCGAGCGCTTCAGGTGCAGCGCCGCCATCACGGCCAGCGTCAGCTGGTATTGCGGCCGCAGGCCGGAGCCGAAGGCGCCGCCCACGTAGGTATTGCGCACGGTGACCTTGTCCTTCGACAGGCCGAACACGTGCGACACATACCAGCGGCTGTTCTGCGAACTCTGCGTCTTGTCATGGATGGTGAGGTGGCCGTCCGGGTCGCGGATCACGGTCGAGGCGAACAGCTCCATCGGGTTATGGTGTTCCACGCCGCTGTAGAACTCGGCATCGATCTTCACCGGTGCCGCGTCGAACGCCGCGTCGGTATCGCCTTTCTCGTCCGGCGGCGGCTCGTAGCCCGCCTTCAGGGGCCTGGGCTTGTAGGCGCGGTCCAGGTTGGCCGAGAGCTTGGTGCCGTGCGGTTCGGGGGCGATGTCGAACGTCACCAGCGATGCGGCATAGCGCGCCGCCTCGAACGTCTCGGCCACCACCAGCGCCAGCGGCTGGCCGCTGTACATCACGTGGTCGTCGTACAGCGGGCGGAACGGCGAACCGGCCGGCGCCGTCATGTCCTTGTAGGCGATGTCGAACGAGCGCACCTTGGGGCGGTTCAGGTGCGTGAGCACCTCCACCACGCCCTCGACCGCCAGCGCGGCGCGCGTGTCGACCGACCGGATCGTGCCCTTGGCGGCAGGCGAGCTGACGACCACACCATAGGCCAGGTCGGCCGCCGGGTGCTCGGCCGCGTATTTCGCCTGGCCCGTCACCTTGGCGCGCCCATCCACCCGTGATACCGGCGTGCCGGTGCGGACAGGGCCCGTGCCGCGGTCCGCCGTCGGCGCCTGCAGTGCTTCGATCAGATCCGTCATTCCGTTTCTCCTTGATGCATTCCCTTGCTGACTTCCTGGTTCGTCACCGTTCCCTGGCTGGCCATGTGCAGCGCGCGCACGATGGCATTCCTGGCCAGGGGAATCTTGAAATCGTTGGCGCCGCGGCCCACCGCGCCGTGCAGCAGCGCATCGGCCACGCGGCCGAAGGCTTCCTCGCCCGGCATGGCGCCTTCCAGCAACTGTTCCGCTTCCGCCAGGCGCCATGGCTTGTGGGCCACGCCGCCCAGCGCGATGCGCGCGGCGCGGATGGTGCCGTCCTCGCCGATGTCCAGTGCGGCCGCCACCGATACCAGCGCGAACGCATACGACAGCCGTTCGCGCAGCTTCAGGTAGGCCGAATGGCGCGCGAACCGCGCCGCCTCCGGTAACGCGATACCTGTGATCAGTTCATCCGGCGCCAGCGTGGTGTCGATGTCGGGCCGGTCGCCGGGCAGCCGGTGGAACTGCGCGAACGGGATCTCGCGCTTGCCGCGCACCGACTGCACCTGCACCACGGCTTCGAGCGCAGCGAGCGCCACGCACATGTCGGAAGGGTGGGTGGCGATGCAGTGCTCGCTGCTGCCCAGGATCGCGTGCTGGCGCGTGATGCCGCCGTTGGCCGAGCAGCCGCTGCCGGGCGTGCGCTTGTTGCAGGGCGTGGCCACGTCATAGAAATACCAGCAGCGGGTGCGCTGCAGCAGGTTGCCGCCGTTGCTGGCCATGTTGCGCAGCTGCGGCGAGGCGCCCGCCAGGATCGCGGCCGACAGCAGCGGATAACGTTGTTCGACCAACGGGTGATACGCGGTATCGGCATTGCGGGCGAGGGCGCCCAGCAGCAGGCCGCCGTCCAGCGTTTCATCGATCCGGGCCAAAGGCAGGCGGTTGATGTCGACCAGGTGCGGCGCGATCGTCACGCCTTCCTTCATCAGGTCGAGCAGGTTGGTGCCGCCGGCCACGAAACGTATCTCGTGCTGGTTCGCGGCGCCGGTGCCGGTGCTTGTGCTGGTGACGGCATTGGCGGCGATGGCTTGCAGCGCGCCTTCCACGCTGTCCGGGCGGTCGTAGGCGAACGGGTTCATGCCGGCACCGTCCCGGTCACGACAGGACCCTCGGCGTTGTCGCTGTCGGCCGGCACGCCGGCCACCTGGGCCACCGCGCGCAGGATCTGCGGGTAGGCGCCGCAGCGGCAGATGTTCCCGCTCATCAGCTCGCGCACCTCGGCGGCGCATTTCGCCCGTCCTTCGTTAATCAAGCCCACCGCCGAACAGATCTGGCCAGGCGTACAGTAACCGCACTGGAAGGCATCGTGTTCGATGAAGGCCTGCTGCAGCGGGTGCAGTGCGTCGCCCTGGGCCAGGCCCTCGATCGTGGTGACTTCGCGACCGTCGTTCATCACGGCCAGCGTCAGGCAGGAATTGATGCGGCGGCCATCGACGAGCACCGTGCAGGCGCCGCACTGGCCGTGATCGCAGCCCTTCTTGGTGCCGGTCAGCCCCATCCGCTCGCGCAGCAGGTCGAGCAGGGTGACCCAGGCTTCGATTTCCATGGTGTGCTGTTGCCCGTTGACGGTGATCGTCAAAGGACAGCGCGGGGAAGCATGCATGGCGTGCCTTTCAGGTAAGTTCATGAAAGGCATCACGTTAGCGCTCCCGGCGGCCGCGTTGCGTGCGCGCACACACGCTGCGCATCAGGTCGGTCGGCATGGGGTGGGGGGAAGGTACTGTCGCGAGCAGTACCAAAGAAAAAGCCCGCAGCTTGCGCCGCGGGCTTAAGGGTCCAACGAGGTTCTTGTTGATTGTTGTTCCGGCGTTTCGGCAGGGCCGAATCGTTGAAATCTGGTATTAATATATTACATTTCCGTTGCGGTTTCCAAGAAGTAAATCCCGGATTCGCAACAGAAATGAATAATTCCGGCAATAGTGTTGTGCGATTACATCTGCCTGGCGCGCCGGCGCCATGCCGCGCCACCCAGCAGGGCAAGGCCGGCCAGCACCATCGGCAGCGCAGCCGGTTCCGGCATGGTCCATGCGCGGTGTGTCGAACATGCCGTAAGCCGGAAGAATGGTCGCAGTATTGCATCGGTTCACGGTCGAGAAGGCAATCGTGCCGGTATTGGTCGTGGCCAGCGTTACGTCATCTGCGCTGGCGTGGCCGATCGCAGCGCATTTTGATTTCTCAAAGTAAATTCCAACAAGCTGCTGGCATGACTTGGTGCCAGTGTGGCTCCACAATGCATGCGCCTATGGCATCCTGAAAGTCTCGCGACGCGAGCCCGCCGGACCCGCGCCTTCATCCACCCGTTCGAGGAGATGACAATGCAATGGTTCCGTGACCTGAAGATCGCCCGCAAGCTCCTGCTTGCGTTCGCCGTGGTACAACTGCTGATGCTGGTGCTCGGCATTGCGGGCCTGCAGTCGATGTCCCGCATCAACGATGCGTCGAGCGACCTGGCGGAGAACTGGATGCCCAGTGTGCGGGCCGTGATGCAGGTGCGTAGCGACGTGAGCGGCCTGCGGCGCCAGGAACTGGCCTACCTGCTGGCCGATGATGCACAGGAAAAGGCCCGCATCGCCCAGCAGATGGAAACGGCCCTGGCGGGCCAGGCCAGCGATGTGGCCACTTATGAAAAGCTGATCTCCAGCCCCGAGGAGCGGGCACAGTTCAATAGTTTCCGCGACACGCTGCAGGCCTTCGTGGCCGAGCATGGCAAGCTGATGGAGCATGGCCGGCAGGGCCGCGGCGATGACGCCCGCGCCATTGCCAACGGCCCGGCGGCGCTCCTGCTGCGTGATCTCAATACCAGGCTGGACGGCCTGGTGCGCCTGAACGTGGCAGGTGGCGAGAAGGCCAGCGCGGCAGCCACGCAGTTGTATGAAACCACGCGCGCATGGACCATCGCGCTGCTGGTTGGCGCCGTCACCATCGGCATCGCGCTGGCGCTGTGGGTGGCCGGTATTGTCTCGAAACCGCTGCGCGAAGCGGTCGAC
>DASVVD010000376.1:0-8604 GCA_036386715.1 Pseudoduganella sp. | reverse complement strand
TCAGGGTTGCATCCGGCCGGTGCGACCCTGACGCGGCAAGCAGCATTACCGTAGCAACCACAATTAACGACCAAATTAACGACCCGTACTGGGCAAGGGAGAAACCATGTCGACCATTATCGTGTTCTGCCACCTTCGCTGGGACTTCGTCTTTCAGCGCCCGCAGCACCTGCTCACCCGCCTGGCCAAACATTACAAGATCGTGCTTGTGGAGGAACCCGTTCACCATGAGGGCGAGAGCTTCATGAAGACCTGGGAGCCGGCGCCGAACATCACCGTCTGCCAGCCGCACACGCCGATCCAGCAATGGGGCTTCCACGACGACCAGATTCCGCTGGTGCAGCCGATGGTCGCCAAGCTGGTGCCGGAAGGCGAAGACCCGATCGTGTGGTTCTACACGCCGATGGCCCTGCCGCTGCTGCCGCAACTGCACGCCAGCCTCGTCGTCTACGATTGCATGGACGAACTGTCGGCCTTCAAGAACCCGCCGCGCCAGCTGCTGCAGCGGGAAACCGCGCTGCTCAACATCGCCGACCTGGTGTTCACCGGCGGCCCGAGCCTGTACGAGGCGAAGAAGAACCGCCATTCGAATGCGCACTGCTTCTCGAGCTCCGTGGATGCGAAGCATTTCTCCCACGCGCTGGACCGCGCCGCCAGCCATGCCGACCAGGCCCATATCCCGCACCCGCGCCTGGGCTTCTATGGCGTGATCGACGAACGCTTCGATACCGAACTGACGGCGCAGATCGCCGATGCCAACCCCGACTGGCAGATCGTGCTGGTCGGCCCGGTCGTGAAGATCGATCCGGCGCACCTGCCGCAGCGGCCGAACGTCCACTACATGGGCCAGCGCGGCTATGACGACCTGCCGAAGTTCCTGGCCGGCTGGGATGTCTGCCTGATGCCGTTCGCGATCAACGAGGCCACCAAGTTCATCAGCCCGACCAAGGTGCTGGAATACATGGCCGCGGAACTGCCGATCGTGTCGACGCCGATCCGCGACGTGGAACAGCCGTATGGCGACGTGGTGGCGATCGGCCACACCGCCGCGGAATTCGTCAGCCACGTCGAGGCGGCGCTGGCCCAGACCGATGCGCAGACCGCGGCAATGGCCCGGAAGATGCGCGAAGTGGTGGCCAAGACTTCGTGGGAAAACACCGCGACGCGCATGCGCGACCTGCTCGAGAGCACCACGCCGGGCCGCAAGTTCCAGCGCCTGACGGCACAGGAAATGTCGTACGGCGAAGCGGCGCACAACGTCAACCCGTTGCGCACCACGGCCACCGCGCCAGTGGGCAGCGTAATGGGCGGTAACGTCTCCGGCGGCATCGCGGCCGCTTCCTACCAGCTTGGTCAGTCCGGCTCGGTACAGGCCGCAGCGAAGGCGGAGTAAGGCATCGAGGGAACCGCACGGTTCCCTGGCGTGACAACGGCGGCCATTGGCCGCCGTTGTCATTTGCATCGTTTTCCGTATTCGTGCTCGTGTTTCGTCTGTTTCGCCTATATCGCCGGGATCAACCCTGCCGGCGAAACCGCCACGGCAACGCATTGTGGATGGCGGTCGCGGCGACTGCCGCCTGGCCGATCGCCACGCTGATCTGGTTCAGGCCGAGCACCACGTCGCCGACGGCATACATGCCCGGCACGGTGGTACGCTGGTGGTCGTCGACGATCAGTTTATCGCAGTCACCGCAGTGCGCGCCGAGCGAACGGGCCAGGCCGGAGCGGGCGGTTTCCCCCAGCATCGGGTAAAACACATCGAACTGGTGGTCCTGGCCGTCTTCCGTGTGCAGTACGGGCGCCATTGCATCCGTCAGCGTCACGCCCTTCAATGGCGAGGCGATGTAGCGCACATTGGCCACGCGCAGCTTTTCGGCTTCCTCCGCGGACAGCGGCGTTACCTGGTCCCGTTCGAACAGCGTCACGTCGCAGGAGAACGTGCGCATGAACAGCGCATGGCCGGTGCGATTGTGCGGCTGCGAGGCAACGGCAACACGCTTGTCGAGAATGTCGTAGCCGTCGCATACGGGGCACAGGCGCAACGCGCCGCTGGCCACGGCGTCACGCCAGCCTTCCACCGGCAGGCCCTTGTCCGCCACGCCGGTTGCCAGGACCACCACGGGCGCACGGATCTCGCCGCCGTCCCAGGTGGCGACGAATACGTCGCCTTCCTTCGCCAGTCCGGTGATGTCGATGTCGTCAATGGCGCCGCCATAGCAGGCGAGCTGCTCGCGCAGTCGCCCGAGCAGCTCGCCACCCGGCACGCCGGCTGGAAAGCCGGGGTAGTTATGGCTGACCGGAATCATCGACAGGCGGCTATGGCCCTTGTCCGCCACGATCACGTCGCGGTGGAACCGGCGCAGGTAGACCGCGGCAGTGAGCCCGCCGGGCCCGCCGCCGATGATGAGGACTTCGCAAAGCCGTTCGTTCACCGCGTGGTGCCGCCAGTTCCAGTGGTGCCGGTACCCGATGTACCGGTGCCGGTACCGCTGGTGCCGGTCGTGGTACCACTGGTGCCGGTGGAGGTGCCGCTCGTCCCGGTCGTGGAGCCGCTTCCCATGGTGCCGCTACCGGACAGCCCGGACGTGGTGCCGCCCGCCTGCGAGCCCAGCGTGCCGCGCGTCGTGGCGGAGCGGTTGGTACCCGCCGGCGTCACGCTGTTCATGCTGCCGGTTGCGCCTGTGGTGCCGGTTGCGCCGGTGGCGCCGGGTGAAGTGTTGCTCATCGTGCCGGGCGCGCCGGTCACGTTCGGCACGGTCGATGGCACGAGCGTGGGCGCGGACGAGCCGGTCTGCCCTTGCGACAACGTGGCACCGCTGGTGGTGTTGCCGACGGTACCCAGCGGCGCGGTCACGCCCGGCGTGCCGATGGTGCCGGTGGCTGGCGCAACGGTACCGCTGACGGGCGCCGGACCGGTCATGCTGCGGGTTGTCGGCGCGGTGACGCGGCTGGCTCCGCCCGTATTGACACCGGTGTTCACGCCGGTGTTGACCTGGCCCGATGCCGCCGGTGCGGCAGGAGTGGTAACGGTCTGGGCATTGGCGGCGGAAGCGCCGAGCATGGCGGCAAGAATCAATGCAGGATTCATCTTCATGGCGTGCTCCTTTGTTTATTGGTGCGGCGATTCTGTCACGCCGCGCTGCCGTGCCCCGTAGGAGCACGCCGCATCGTGCGGTCGGATCGCTGCCCGACAACACCCGTCGGCGCCTCGCGCCCCAACCGGGAGCTCATCCGGATACCTGCCCGGCCCGCCCGGCGCACCGGGACGGCGTGCTGTGTATGCTGGCGAACATTGATGGAGATATCGCGCGCCTTAGAATTCGTTTGTGTTCCGCAGCGCACCGAACCAACCCTTCGCCATGCGTGAAGCTGCAAGGCAGACAACCAGGGAGAACATATGAAACTGCATGCCATGTCGCTCGCCGTTGCCGGCCTCATCGTCACCACCTGCGCGTTCGCCCTCGACAGCCCGCAGCCGCCGATGGCTGAACCCAAGATGCAGAAAGTGCTCGACGCACTGGCATCGCTGGGCGGCAAGCCGGTCGAGACGCTGGCGCCGGAAGAAGCGCGCAGGCAGCCCAGCGCCGCCGACGCAACGATGAAGGCAATGAAGGAAGAAGGTATTGCGCCGCCGAAGGACAGCGTGACGATGAAGCAGATGGAGATCGATGGCCCCGCGGGCCGCATCCCCCTGTTCATCTACACGCCGCCCGGTAAGGGCCCGTTTCCGGTCGTGCTGTATTTCCACGGCGGCGGCTTCGTGAGCGCCGATACGAAAACCTACGCATCGTCGATCAAGGCGATCGCCGCCGGCGCCAGGGCGGTGGTGGTATCGGTCGAGTACCACCAGGCACCGGAACACAAGTTCCCGGCCGCCCCGAACGACGCGTTCGCCGCTTACCAGTGGGTACTGGCCAACGCCGCAGAAGTGGGCGGCGATGCCGGTCGCGTGGCAGTGGCCGGCGAAAGCGCCGGCGGCAACCTGGCCACCGTCGTTGCGCTGATGGCGCGCGACAGGCAGGTCAAGCCGCCGCTGCACCAGTTGCTGATCTACCCGGTCGTAAGCGACGACATGAACACGCCCTCGTACCAGCGCAATGCCAACGCCCGGCCGTTGAACAAGGCCATGATGGCGTGGTTCTTCAAGCACTACGGCGCCGATCCGCAGAATCCGTATGCGCTGCCGGCCAAGGCGCAATCGCTGAAAGGCCTGCCGCCGGCCACCGTGCTTACTGCAGAGATCGACCCGCTGGCCAGCGAAGGCGAAGCCTATGCGCAGCGCCTGAAGAAAGAAGGCGTGGAAGTCGACTATCGCCAGTTCGACGGCGTGACCCATGAATTCTTCGGCATGGGCGCAGTGGTGCCGAAAGCGGTCGATGCGCAAAAATTCGCCACCGAAGGGCTGAGGAAGGCGTTCGAGGGCAGGCACTGAGCCAGGGACCGGCCAGCGGGCAACGCCTCAGGGCAACGCCAGCACCCGCGCGGCCTTCCGGGCGGTGTTCTCCCTGCCCTTGCCCTTGCCCTTGCCTGCGCTCCCGCCTGCTGCCGGCTTGACCTCCTCGGCGGCCCTGGCCAGGCGCTCCTGCAGCAGTGCGAGAACGGCGGCCTCTTCCGGCCGCAATGCGTGCAGGTCCTCCTTGAGCTCCTCTTCGGCACGCGCGCGCAGCGCAGCCAGTTCCGCGCCATCCATGTAGGCTGCCAGCACGGCCGGGTGCACGTAGCACTTGCGACACACCGACGGTGTATTGCCGAGCTTTTTCGCCACCGACTCGATCGCGCGCACCACGTTCTTTTTCGCCTGCGTTTCCGAGTCGAATTTTTCAAACGCCTGCAGCGCCAGCGCGGCCAGCACGGTGCCCGACCAGGTACGGAAATCCTTCGCCGTGTAGTCCTCGCCGGTGATCGATCGCAGGTAGTCGTTGACGTCGGACGAGTCGATCGAATGCGTGGCGCCGTCGTCGTCGACGAACTGGAACAGTTCCTGGCCCGGCAGGTCGCGCATCCGCTCGATGATGCGGGCCAGGCGGCGATCCGCCACTTTCACGTCGTGGTACACGCCGCTCTTGCCACGAAAGCGGAATTCGACCTCGCGGCCATCGATCCGCACATGGCGGTTGCGCAGCGTGGTCAGGCCGAAGGACTTGTTCTCACGGGCATATTCTTCGTTCCCGATACGCATCATCGTGTGTTCCAGCAGGTAGACGATGGTGGCCAGCACTTTTTCGCGCGGCAGCCCGGGCAGCTTCAGCGCCGTCTCGACCGCCTGCCGGATGCCGGGCAGCGCCCGTCCGAACGCGATCATGCGCTCGTACTTGACCTCGTCGCGAACGCTGCGCCAGCGCGCGTGATACCGGTACTGCTTGCGGCCGCGCGCGTCGCGGCCGGTGGCCTGCAGGTGGCCGTTGGCCTGCGCGCAGATCCATACATCGGTCCACGCCGGCGGGATCGCCAGTGCCCTGATGCGGGCCAGCGTGGCTTCGTCGTCGACCGGGTCGCCGCTGGCGTCCAGGTAGCGAAAACCTTCCTTTGCCGCCACGCGGGACAGGCCCGGCTTGCCGTCGCTGACATAGCGCAGCCCTGCCGCGCGCGCGGCAAGCAGGGGATCGGTGACCAGTTCTTCGGGTTTCATTGGCGCTCCTGTGATGGTAGCCAGTGTCGCAGTCCCGCCCGCATCGTTCCGTACGGTGGGCAACATCCGTATGCATGAAGACAACTCGACAGGAAGCGTCGCGGGGCGACGCAAGCGCGAGCCTGCGGTACAATGCCGGCTCCATTGTTTTCCCGGCCCCTGAAAATCGATGACCTTCCGTTCTGTATTCATCCTTGCGATGGCCCTCGGGCATGGCGCCGCGTTCGCCGCCGACACGATCGAGGAACGCACCTGGAGCACGTCCGCCGAACTGGGCGCCATTACCACGTCCGGCAACACCACCGGTACCTCGGTCACGGGCAAGATCGATGCGCGCCAGGAGCTGGAAGACTGGAGCAACCAGTACATCCTGACCGGCTTCTTCAAGGAAGACCAGACGCACAACAGCGACGGCGACAAGAAGTACGTGCGGTCGGCGGAGCGCTTCGCGCTGTCCGCGCGCGCTGCCTACAAGCTGATGGAAGAAGGCGAACGGCTGTTCGTGCTGGGCTCGCATGTCGATGACCGTTTCGGTGCCTACACGCGTTATTCGTCGCTGTCGGTGGGCCGGGCCAAGCGCGTGTACAAGTCGCCGGACAAGCTCGTCGAAGTCGAATTGGGTCCGGGTTACTTCTCGGGCATCCGCGCCACCGGCGAGGAAGAAGACGGCGTGACGGTGCGCGGTGCCGCCAACATGCGCTGGCAGATCAGCGATTCGGCGCTGTTCTCGCAAACGGTCGCCGTCGAGCGAGGCACGTCGAACACCCATTCGGTGGCCGAAACCGCACTGTCGGCCAAGATCAACGGCACGATGCAGATGAAGGCCGCGTTCAGCGCCCGCAACGACTCCAATGTGCCGGTCGAGAAGAAGAACACCGACACGCAGACGTCGGTGACGCTGGTGTATTCATTCTGATCGATTCGTTCTGATGAATTCATCCGGAACGATTCGTTCCGATCGATTCGTTCCGGTGCTGTGCAGGCCGGGGCCGCCATGGTCCCGGCCATTGAAGCTCGCCCCGGACGGTTGCGCTTCAAGTCGGTCGAGCTTCACCAGCACGTCCCGAACACGAACAGCGGCAGCGCGCTCCAGCCGATGGCCACCAGCGCCAGGATCGCGCCGCCCAGCCGTGCGACTCCCAGCATGCCGCGCGGCGGCCCTGCTTGCCAGCCTTTCCGCACCAGCCAGCCGGCAACGGCCAGCGCCGCCAGCGTAACGCCCAGCAGCACGGCCCATGTCCCGTCGCGGCAACCGCTGGCGGCATATAGGTAGCAGAAAAAGAAGTGCCCTGCCCATAACACCAGCGGCGCGGTGCCCTGCCAGAGCCTGTGGAAGAAGCGGTCGTCCATGCCTACCCCATCAGCCGCGGCCAGACCTGGATCGCCACGCCCATCACGGCGCCCTGCAGCACCGTGTAGTACCAGATCAGCGCCGTGTTATCGAGGCTGCCGCGGCTGTGCGGCGTCAAGTGCCGGCACGCCGAGCGGGCAATCACATAGGCGCCGGTGATCACGCACAGCAGCGCGTGCATCCCCTGGTAGGCGACCATCGCCGCCACCGCCGCGCTCCATGCATGGCGCGTGGGGGCCAGGCCGCCGTCCAGTTGCCCTGCCAGTTCCAGGCCGAACCCGGCCGCGGCCAGCACCAGCGCGGCGGCGAACAGCCAGCGCAGCGCGCCTTGCCGCGCCGCCAGCGGTCGCCGCCGCGCGACCGCGACGAGCAGCCCGCTGGCAGCCAGCAGCGCGAATGACAGCGCCGACAGCCAGGGTGCCGCCAGCCGCGCGCCCGGCGGCGGGCAGATATCGAGCCGCATCGACACGTGGACATAGGCAAACAGGAAGGACAGGAACACGCCAGCATCGACGACCAGCATGATGATCGTGGCCCACCAGGAATGGCTGGCGGCGCCCGTGGCGCCGACCGGCAGCATGATGTCGGCGCCCGCCTCGTCCTCGCCCACCTTGGCTGCGCGGCAGGGTGCGGGACGGTCCTGCTCCCATAGCCAGGCCAGCAGCGCGACGATGGCGACCGCGCCGCAGAGCCACGCCACCATCGTCTGTTTTGCCGTCAGCAACAGGAAGAAGCCGGCCGTCCCCGCCGCGGAGAGGATCGGCATCCAGCCATCCGTCGGCAGCACCAGCAGGTAACGCAGCCTGGCGCCGACCGGCGTGGTGACGATCGTCTCGCGCCGGCCGGTCGCGGTGCCCGGCAGCCAGTGTGCGCCCTCTTCCACCTCGCGCGGCATGCCGGGACTGGTCCACAGCGGATCGGTCGAATCCACCTGGGGAATGCTGCGCGTGGCATACGATTCGGATGGCAGCCATTCCAGCGTGCCGGCGTTCCACGGATTGCCGGGATCCTTTTCCGGCCGCGCCAGCGCGCGCGCCATGCCGCCGAAGAACAGCAGCACGCCGGCCGCGAACACGAACGCGCCCACGGTCGACACGAGGTTGAGCATCTCCCAGCCCAGGCCGGACGGATAGGTGTACACCCGGCGCGGCATGCCCAGCAGGCCGGTGATGTGCATCGGGAAGAATGCCACGTTGAAGCCGCCGAACATCAGCCCGAACGACCAGCGCGCCACCGGCGTGGACACCGCGTTGCCGTTCACCAGCGGCAGCCAGTAGCACAGCGCGGCGAACAGCGGGAACACCATGCCGCCGATCAGCACGTAGTGCAGATGCGCCACGATGAAGTAGCTGTCGTGCACCTGCCAGTCGAACGGCACCACGGCCACCATCACGCCGGTCAGCCCGCCGAGCACGAAGATGAACAGGAAGCCGAGCATGAACAGCGCCGGCGGCGACAGCGCGAGCTTGCCGCGCCGGGACGTGCCGGCCCAGAGCGTGCCGATCCATGCGAACAGCTGGACTGCCGTCGGCACCGCGACCGCCATGCTGGCGGCCGACGCGAAACCCGCCTCCAGGTGCCCCAGGCCGGTGGTGAACATGTGATGGGCCCACAGGCCGAAGCT
>DASVVD010000375.1:0-2340 GCA_036386715.1 Pseudoduganella sp. | reverse complement strand
GGCCGCCCGGCCGAAGTGCAGTTCCTGCGCCAAGGCCAGGAAGTAATGGTATTGCCGCAGCTCGCCGGTTCTCATGACCGGAGATTGTAGACGCGCATCAACGCCCGCGGCAATGCCCGGAGCAACTCGCCGACCAATGCACCGGCGCCACCTCTCCCATCGGGGGCAAGCCCCCGCCAGGCTACCGACCGCTCATCACCAGCCACTCATTACCAGCCGCTCATCGGCCCAACTGCTGGTCGCCTGCCGGTCCCTCCTGCTTCGGGCGGAATTCCTGCGGGCTCATGCGCATGCGCCCGCGGCGGTCGCCCATCAGGTCGCGCAGCTCGCGGATCGGAATGCCGCTGGCCTCGTGCATGCGCAGCAGGATCGTGGCGCCCACCGGCAGGCGGCCGTGACGGATCTTGCTGAGCACCGGCGGCGCCACTTCCAGCGCACGCGACAATGCAGCATCATTCTTTGCCGACAGCCGCTCGGCCAGCGCATCGAGCAGGCGGCCCGGATTGTAGCGGTCTTCCTGTTCCGATCCGTTATTGTTGAGTACGGGTTCCATCATGTTCTCCTTGTCAATTGCTACCATCAGATATGCAGGCGACAAGGAGCAAATCAACCGGGTGATGACGAAAAATCAGGGGTTTTTGAGTAACGATATCAAAGGGTTACAGTTTTCATTTCTTCAACTCGGAAAATCCGGCTGTTGTATGACGCATGCTTGTCTACTACAATTAATTTCTTTAATGCATTATTTACGCTAGAATTTCGACTTCGCCGATGCGGCGCCCTGCCCTGCGTCCGCCCGGACGCTTTCCCGATGGAGTCCGGATGTATCGAATCAGTTTTGCCCGGCTGGCTTTCGCCCTGCTGGCCGTCTGGTGTACCGCGCACGCGGCCGCCGCCCCAGTGTCGCATCCTGCGCAAAGCCCTGCTTACCAGTTTTCACCGGTCAACCAGCACAACGTGCAGCTGACGGCAGGTTTCTGGAATCCCATCATGGATTACGTATCGCAGGCAAGCGGCGTGGCGTTGCGCCTGAAGCTCGGCCGTACTTCCGCCGATACGACCAGCTTCGTGCTGGCGCAGGAAGTGGATTTCGCGTTCACCAATCACCTGTTTTCGCCAGAACGGACACGCATGGGCTGGCGCGTCGTGGCACGGCGAACCGGCGCGCCGGCACGTGCGCAGATCATCACACTGGCCGGCTCGAAAGTGACCGACATGAAACAGCTGGCTGGCGCGAACGTGGCCTTCCCGGGGCCCGAGGCCTTGATTGCCTACAAGGTCAGCTACGCCGAACTGCTGCGGCGCAAAGTGCCCGTCAACGTGGTTTTCGCCGGCAACATGGATGGCGCGCTGGCCCAGCTGGTCAGCGGCAAGGCCGCCGCGGTCGGCGCCAATTCGCAGCTGGCGGACTCGTTTACCGCCCGCACGGGCCAGCAGCTGCACGTGCTGTGGCAGTCCGAGCCGTTCGCGGACCTGGCGCTGATGGTCTCGCCGCGCGTGCCGGCCGCCAGGGCCGAGGCGGTGGCACGCGCATTCATTGGCATGGCGAATAATCCGGAAGGCAGGCGCATCCTGGCCGAAGCCGCCGCGCTGGTGAAAACGGCGCCCTTCGCGTTTGTCGCCGCGGGCGAAGCCGACTATTCGGCTTACCGCGATTTCTACAGCCGCGTGCCGGCCAGCCTGCGTTGAAGGTGGCTGTGCTCCGCCGCCTCGTTCCCCGCACGCTGTGGGGCCGCATGCTCGCGCTGTACGGTGCCACCGTGCTGTGCTTCCTCGTCGTCGGCCTGGGTACTTATTACCGCCTGCAGTTCGTGCGCGAGATCGAGGATGCCCAGGACATGGCCGGCATGCTGGCCGAAGTGGCGTCGCAAGCCGTGGAAGACAGCGTCGTCATCGGCGACTACGACACCGTGCAGCGCACGCTGGCGAAGACGCTGCACTACTCGCCTTTCCGCGCCGCGGCCTTCATCGACGTGGGCGGCCATGTGCTGCGCATCACCGCGCCGCCGCATCCCGGCGACGCCCTGCCCGGGTTCATCGTGGACATGGTGTCGGCCCGGCTGTTCGACGTCAACCGGCCGATCACCGTCGGCGGGCGCGATTATGGCGTCATGCGGCTGAGCTTCGACGATGCCGCGATCGCGCAGCGGCTCTGGCACCTGCTGCGCGACGCCGCCTGGCTTGCGCTATTGTGCATGCTGCTGTCGCTGTTCGCCATGCACCGGCTGCTGCGCCGCTGGCTTGGCCAGCTCACACGGCTGGAGCACCGTGAAGCCGACCTGTCGGCCGGCGTGGCCGATGCCGCTGTCCGCTCCGGCGATGCGCCGCTCGAGATCGAAC
>DASVVD010000374.1:0-11678 GCA_036386715.1 Pseudoduganella sp. | reverse complement strand
CGCCGCCGCCCTTCTTGATGCGCTTGACGATAATCGGCCGCAGGCCTTCATCCGCCATGATGCTTACCCCTGCAAAGAATGGTGTGGGACATTACTTCGACTTGGATTTCTTGATGTGATCTTCCAGCTCGGCGAACGTGGGGCGCTCGGTCGAATACAGCACCTTGCGGCCGAACTCCACGGCCAGCGCCGGGGCATAGCCGTTCAGGCTGGCCAGCAGGGTCACTTTCACGCACTGGAACATCTTGGTCGATTCTTCCAGCTTCTGCTCCAGCAGGCTGGCCAGCGGGCCAACGAAACCGTAGGCCAGCAGGATGCCCAGGAAGGTACCGACCAGCGCGTGGGCGATCAGCATGCCCAGCTCGGAAGGCGGCATGCCCACCGATTCCATCGTGTGCACCACGCCCATCACCGCGGCCACGATACCGAAGGCCGGCAGGCCGTCGCCCAGCTTGGCGATCACGTGCGCCGGCACGGCGCCTTCGTGGTGGTGCGTTTCCAGCTCGTTGTCCATCAGGTTTTCGATCTGGAACGCATCCATGTTGCCCGAAACCATCAGGCGCAGGTAGTCGGTCAGGAATTCGACCACATGATGATCCTCCAGCACCGACGGGTACTTGGAAAACAGCGGGCTCTGCTCCGGCGTCTCGATATCGCCTTCGATCGACATCAGGCCTTCCTTGCGCACCTTGGACAGGATGTCGAACAGCAGCGACATCAGGTCCATGTACAGGTCCTTGGTAAAGCGCGACCCTTTCAGCAGCGTGGGCAAGGCGGCCATTGTCGCCTTGATGGACTTGCCGTTATTGCCGACAAAAGTGGCACCCAGGGCGGCGCCGCCGATCATCAGCAATTCCAATGGCTGGAACAGGGCCGCGAGGTGCCCGCCGGCCAATGCATAGCCACCGAACACGCTGGCACAGACCACGATATAACCAATAATTACTAGCAAGCTCGCAAGCTCCTATAAATAGGCGACGCAAAATAATTCCACACGGGAACTACAATAGCGTGAGTGCGCTACCCTCGCAAGAGAAAGCCAATCAAAACACCCAAACATATAGTGGGGGGGCTCGCTCTGTGGTAAAGATGGTCTTGTCGGGTTTGAAACCAGGGATATTAAATTCGTAACTTACTAACAATGTGCCAACTTTCATCTCGCGGCGGGCCTTATCAAACAGGCCTGACATTACCGCTGGTGATAAATAGGCAAACACCACGTCATACTCGCCGAAATTGATCTTCTCATAATCGCCGAGAATGAACCGTGCGCGACTGCCGGTAATTCCAGCACGACATTTCGAATATAAACATGGCAATGGCGCGAGCTCGATCCCGATGCATTCGGCATCCGGCCGGGCCCGTGCCAGGTGCAGCGTGAAGCCGCCCAGGCCACTGCCCACGTCGATGATCCGCACGCCGCTCCGGGCCGGCAGCAACTGTTCCACCGCCCGCCAGACGGCGGGATTGGACGGAAAATAAGGCACCTGCGTGCGGAACGTGGACCAGTACCAGCCCAGCAGCACGATGAAGACCCCGAGGAACAGCACCGGCGGCAGCTGCAGCCCCAGCGCCGCCAGCAGCGCGACGGGAAACAGCAGCTCGATGATGCGCCACCACGGCGCCAGGCCGATCTTCCATGTGATCAGCATGGCGACGGCGCCCTGCAGCGCGGCGGCTTCCAGCAGTGTCAGCCCGCGGCCGAAGCTGTCGAGCGCCAGCGCCAGTGCGCCGGTCGGCACCAGGGCAGCCAGCTGGACCAGCAGCGCGCGCACGGCCGGCAAATGAAAAAGCCGGGGCCGCGTCAAGCGCCACCCCGGCTTTTAGAGACGGAACGATCCGGAACACTCACGCGGCAACGGCCTCTTCCTTGGCTTTGCGCGTCTTGCCGGCCCGCGAAGGCATGTGGCACAGGCCGCAGTGGTAATCGCCGTTCAGGTCCATGCCGTTGACCACGTACTTGCCCTGGCATTTCCGGCACGCTTTCAATTCCAGCATGCGGCTGCCGAAGAAGCGCACCAGGGTCCACGCCCGCGTCAGCGACAGCAGCGGCTCTTCGCCCGGTGCCGGCGGCATCTGCTCCAGGTACAGCTGGTAAGCTTTCATGACGGCATGGATGCCGGTGGCGCCGGCATGGCGGACCAGGAAATCATGGATGTTCATGAACAGCGAAGCGTGGATATTCGGCTGCCAGGTGAGGAACCAGTCGGTCGAGAACGGCAGCATGCCCTTCGGTGGCGACACCCCCTTCAGCTCCTTGTACAGCTTGAGCAGGCGCTCGCGGGACAGCGATACCTCGGATTCCAGCAACTGCAGCCGCGCGCCCAGGTGGATCAGCTCGATTGCGAGCCCGATTTCCTGCGCTTCGGTGACGACGCTCTTTTTACCTGCATTGCTCATGTTCCCACTCCCCGTCCAGCTTGTTTATATATAGGCGATGCGCCAGCGCAAGTGTACCGCTCAGGCGATTTCTTCGACGCCCTGTCCGGCCATCAGGATCGCGGCATGCGATTGCGCCAGCCCGCGGTCCTTGTTGTAGTTGGTCAGCATGCCCAGGATCGCGCTGTCGTCGAAGCGGAAACGGGCCAGCATCATGTTGCCGCCTGCCAGCTTGAGGATCTGGGCATTGCTCATGCCTTCGATCAGGTCGGCGATATCGGCCGAGATACCCAGGCGAAAGATCGCGGTGACCTTGTCGGCGCGAATCATTTGCTGGGCCAGCATCAGGTAGGAAAGATTCGCATCGCGGATCTCGGCCATCATGTCGTTCGCAGTCATTGTGTGCTCCTCAAAGCGTTTCCGTTGAGACACATTCTGCTGTAGCGCCATCTGCACGAGAAGAGGCCACCGTCTGTATTTGCAGTAGGGAAATTGCGATCGCACCCTGTCAGCGTTTGTCTGACAAACGCAGGGCGATCATAGGGGCGCGCCAGGACTGGCGCGGCTCGGCAGGTTGTATGGCACGTCGGACAGCGTGGAAAAAAACTCGTCCTTTGCGCGGTTTTCAGATGCCGGGCTGACGCTTTTTAGCGACATCTGAACTGGTAACGGCAGCCTTGCGGGGAACTTTAGGGCAACAGTCAAAAATTTTATAATCTTTTTCTGTCATCCAATGCAACGAACAAGGGCGCTTTTCCGGCTATCTGAACAGGGTAACGGCAGGTCGCCAGGGAACTTTAGGGTCTTTTTGAAAAATAATTGAAAAAAAATCGCCGCATGTGCCGCCAGTGCGAATGGCATTTCATCAACTGATATTTTATCAACTGACATTCAATTAACTATCGCTATACAAGCATGCACGCTGGCGGTAATCATTTGCCAACAGAAAGCCGACAGAATGACCACGCAGGCATGCCAGGATGACATTCCCGCCATGTTAAACTGCCGCCTTCGCCGGACCGGCGATTACCTTCCCGAGAGCACACCATGCATTTCTCCCGTAACGATTGCCTCGCCCGCGACGCCGCCGACCCGCTGGCCCCGTTGCGTGACGCCTTCGCCCTGCCGGATGGCGTCATCTACCTGGACGGCAATTCGCTGGGCGCCCGCCCGAAGTCGGCACTGGCCCGCGCCACCGAAGTCATTGCCCGGGAATGGGGCCAGGACCTCATCACCAGCTGGAACACGGCCGGCTGGTTCGACCTGCCCAGGCGCCTGGGCAGCAAGCTGGCGCCGCTGATCGGCGCGCTGCCCGGCGAAGTCGTGGTCACCGACACCACGTCCGTCAACCTGTTCAAGGCGCTCGCCGGCGCACTGGCGATGGCGGCTGCCGATCCGCGCCGGAAGACGATCGTGACGGAGCGCAGCAACTTCCCCACCGATATCTACATGGCCGAAGGGCTGTCCGGCTGGCTGGCGCGCGGCCATGCGGTGCGGCTGGTGGACAGCCCGGCCGACATCCCGGCCGCGCTGGGCGACGACACGGCCGTGCTGATGCTGACGCACGTGAACTACCGCACCGGCCACATGCACGACATGGCGGCGCTCACGGCACTGGCGCACGAGCACGGCGCCGTGACGGTCTGGGACCTGGCCCATTCGGCCGGCGCCGTGCCGGTCGACCTGAACGGGGCGAATGCCGACTTCGCCGTGGGCTGCACCTATAAATACCTGAACGGCGGCCCGGGTGCCCCGGCCTTCATCTGGGTGCCGGAACGCCACCAGGCCACGTTTACGCAGCCGCTGTCGGGCTGGTGGGGCCATGCGACGCCGTTCGCGATGGCCCCTTCATTCATCCCTTGCGACGGCATCGGCCGCGCACTGTGCGGTACCCAGCCTGTCGTCTCGCTGGCCATGGTCGAATGCGGACTGGACGTATTCGCCCGGACCGACATGGCGGCGCTGCGCGCCAAATCACTCGCGCTGACCGACCTGTTCATCGGCCTGGTCGAGGAGCGCTGTGCCGGCCATCCGCTCGAACTGGTGACACCGCGCGAACATGCCCGGCGCGGCAGCCATGCCAGCTTTACCCATCCGCATGGCTATGCCGTGATGCAGGCGCTGATCGCCCGGGGCGTGATCGGCGACTACCGCGAACCGCGCATCATGCGCTTCGGCTTCACGCCGCTGTACACCAGTTTTACCGAAGTGTGGGATGCGGTGGACATCCTGAAGCGGATCCTGGATGGCGCCGCCTATGATGTCGACGCCGCCCGTGGCGCGGTGACCTGAGGAGCACAAGTGAGCGAAGACACGAGCGAAGACACGAGCGAAGACACGAGCAAAGATACGGGCAAGGACGCGGGCAGGGAAAACGACGCGCAGTGGCATGGCGCGCAGATGGATTTCTCGAAATCGATGAGCTACGGCGATTACCTGGGCCTGGAGCAGATCCTCAACGCGCAGCACCCGCGTTCGCCGAACCACAATGAACTGCTGTTCATCGTGCAGCACCAGACCAGCGAGCTGTGGATGAAGCTGATGTTGCACGAGATGCACGCCGTGCGCGAGCACCTGCGCGCCGATGACCTGCCGCCGGCGTTCAAGATGCTGGCCCGCGTGGCCCGCATCATGGACCAGCTGGTGCACGCCTGGGATGTGCTGGCAACGATGACGCCGCCCGAATACACGGCGATCCGCCCCTACCTGGGTGCATCGTCCGGCTTCCAGTCGTACCAGTACCGCGAGATCGAGTTCATTCTCGGTAACAAGAATGCGCAGCTGCTGGCCGTGCACGAGTCGGTCCCGGCCAGCCACGCCATCCTGCATCGGGCGCTGCACGAGCCTTCCGTCTACGACGAAGCCATCCGGCTGCTGGCCCGCAGCGGCTTGCCGGTCTCCGGCGCGCGCCTGGCGGCCGACCCGACGCAGCCGACGGCAGCCGACGATTCCGTCAAGGCCGCATGGCTGGAGGTCTACCGCGACCCGGCGAAGCACTGGGCGCTGTATGAACTGGCCGAAAAGCTGGTGGACCTGGAAACGGCCTTCCGTTTCTGGCGCTTCCGCCACGTAACGACCGTCGAACGCATCATCGGCTTCAAGACGGGCACCGGCGGCACGGCGGGGGTCAGCTACCTGCGCAAGATGCTCGACGTGGTGCTGTTCCCGGAGCTGTTCGCGCTGCGCACCGAACTGTAGGACGGTACCGCAATCGAGCGGCACCGGAACAAGATTACTGCTGGAGATAACAATGCAACAAGCCAAGATCCGTACCGCCCTCCTGCTGGCCGCCGCATTGCTGTGCGGCGCCGCGGGCGCGGCCCGGAAAGACAGGAGCGTCGGCGAGCCGGGCCAGTTCGACTATTACGCGCTGGCGCTGTCCTGGTCGCCCTCGTACTGCGCCACCAGCGGCGGGCGCGATCCGGACCAGTGCGATAGCGGCCGCCGGCTCGGCTTCGTGCTGCACGGCCTGTGGCCGCAGTATGAAAACGGCTATCCACAGAGCTGCTCGCGCCTGCCGCTGCCGGACCAGGTGCGCCGCAAATACGAGGGCATCTACCCTTCCCCCAAGCTGATCGGGCATGAATGGTCGAAGCACGGCACCTGCTCGGGCCTGGCGCCGGAACAGTACCTGGCGCTGTCGGCGAAGCTGAAGGATGGCGTGGTGATACCGGCCGCCTACCGGGCGCCGGAGCAGCCGGTGCGCGTGACGGTGGCCCAGTTCAAGGATGCCTTCCGCGCCGCCAATCCGCGGCTGGCGAACGACGCGATCGTGCCGTTCTGCGGCGGGGCCGGCCGCTTCCTGCGCGAGATCCGCGTATGCTACCGGCCCGACGGCAGCTCGCGCAGTTGCGGGCAGCCCGAGATCCGGCGCTCGCAGAAAAGCTGCGGGCAGCCGTCGTTCCTGCTGCAAAGTGTCCGCTGAGCACGGCCCGCCCGCCCGCTTGCGCAACATCACCCATTTGCCGGTAAAATTCTGTCCATGACACAGGCAAGTCCAACGATAGATCTCGGTAGCTGCGAGCGGGAACCGATCCGCACGCCGGGCAGCATCCAGCCGCACGGCTGCGTGCTGGCGCTGTCGCCGCAAGGCATCGTCGTGCAGGTCAGCGACAATGTCGAGCGTTACCTGGGCCTGGCGCCGGCGGCGGCGCTGGGCCGTCCGCTGGCGCAGGTGATCGGCGACGACGTGGCGGCCCAGCTGGTCCCCGAGCTGCCGCATGCCGGCGAACGGCCATCGTTCGCCGCGACCGTGCGGCTGGCGAACCACGGCTCGTTCGATGTGCTGGTGCACCGCTACGATGCGCTGCTGATGCTTGAATTCGAAGCCGTGACACGCGCCGGCGCGGCCGATTTCCGCCACCTGCATCCGCTGGTGGGCAATTTCCTGCAGCAGCTGGACGACACCGATACCATCGAAACCATGAGCGCGCGGGCAGCGCAGGAGATTCGCGGCGTTACCGGCTTCAACCGGGTACTCGTCTATAAATTCGATGAAGAAGGCCATGGCCATGTGCTGGCCGAGAGCAACGACGGCATCCTGCCTTCCTATCTCGGCCAGCGCTTCCCCGCCTCGGACATTCCGCGCCAGGCCCGCGAGCTGTATGTAGCGAACCGCATCCGGCTGATCGGCGACGCGAACTATGTGCCTTCGCGGCTGGTGCCGCCCGAGAACCCGCTGACGGGCGCGGCGAACGACCTGTCGTTCGCCGCGCTGCGCAGCGTCTCGCCGGTGCACCTGCAATACATGCGCAACATGGGCACGCTGGCGTCGATGTCCGTCTCGCTGATGGTCAAGGGCAAGCTGTGGGGCCTGGTTTCCTGCCACAACGCCGCGCCGTGCCATCCCACGTTCGACAAGCGCACCGCCTGCGAGCAGCTGGGCCAGATCCTGGCGCTGCGCGTCGAGAGCCGCGAAATGCGCGACGAGCTGCAGTTCCGGCTCGAGGTGCGGCGCATCATGGTGTCGATGCTGGGCGGGCTCACGCAGGGCGCGAACTTCATCGAGAACATGGGCAGCGTGTTCCCCGAGCTGCTGCATTTCGCCCGCGCGGGCGGTGCGGCGATCATCGTCGACGACCATATCGTCAGCTACGGCGAAACCCCCGACGAGGCGCAGCTGCGCGAGCTGATCTCATGGCTGCAGGCGAACACGCATGACGACGTGTACCACACCGACCGGCTGGGCAGCGAATTCGCCCCGGCCGCCGCCTGGCGGCAGAGCGCCAGCGGCCTGCTGGCGATGCCGATCTCGCGCATCCACAAGCATTACCTGCTGTGGTTCCGCCCCGAGTTCGTGTACACGATCGACTGGGCCGGCAACCCGCACGCGAAGGCTGCCGCACCGGATCCGTCCGGCGCGGCGCCGACCCAGCTCAGCCCGCGCACCAGCTTCGACTCATGGCGCGAGACGGTGCACGGCACCTCGGCGCCATGGCACCAGGGTGAAATCGAAATGGCGCTGGAATTCCGCACCGCGCTGCTGGGCATCGCGCTCGAGCGCGCCGAGCAGATGGCCGAGCTGGCCGAGGAACTGGGCCGCGCCAACAAGGAACTGGAAGCGTTTTCGTATTCGGTGTCGCACGACCTGCGCGCGCCGCTGCGGCATATCGTCGGCTTTTCCGACCTGCTGCTGGAAACGGCCAGCACGGATTTGTCCGACAAGCATCAGCGCTTCCTCACCAATATCAAGGAGTCGGCGCGCCTGGCCGGCAAGCTGGTCGACGACCTGCTGAGCTTCTCGCAGATGGGCCGCGCGGCGCTGCGGCCAGTGCAGGTCGACATGAACGAGCTGGTCCGCTCGTGCATCGACCGGCTCTCCATCGACACCCGCGGCCGCCGCATCGAGTGGCATGCAGGCGACTTGCCCGCCGTGGTGGCCGATCCGGTATTCATCCAGCTGGCGCTGTACAACCTGCTGGCGAACGCCGTGAAATTCACCGGCACCAGGGATCCGGCCGTGATCCGCATCGAAGGCCGGCGCGAAGCCGCCGTGACCGTGTTTACGGTGGCGGACAACGGCGTCGGCTTCAACATGGATTACGTGCACAAGCTGTTCGGCGTGTTCCAGCGGCTGCACCGGATGGAAGACTTCCAGGGCACCGGCATCGGCCTCGCCAACGTGCGTCGCATCGTCGAACGCCACGGCGGCGCGGTGAGCGCCGTCGGCGCGCCCGGCCAGGGCGCCACCTTTACTTTTTCAATTCCCCACACGTTATAGACCGTATGCTAAAGCCCATCCTGCTCGTGGAAGACAATCCCCATGACCTCGAACTGACCCTGATCGCGCTGGAGAAAAGCCAGCTGGCCAACGAGGTGATCGTCGTGCGCGACGGCGCCGAGGCACTCGACTACCTGTTTTGCCGCGGCGAGCATGCCGCGCGGCAGAAAGGCAACCCCGCCGTGGTGCTGCTGGACCTGAAACTGCCCAAGGTGGACGGGCTGGAAGTGCTGCGCGAGATTCGCGACACCCCTTCGCTGGGGCCGCTGCCGGTAGTGATGCTGACCTCGTCGCGCGAGGAACAGGACCTGGTGCGCAGCTATGCGCTGGGGGTGAACGCCTATGTGGTGAAGCCGGTCGAATTCAAGGAATTCGTGCGGGCCATTTCCGACCTGGGCATCTTCTGGGCGGTGCTGAACGAACCGCCGCCGGGCTCGCAGCGCTACCAGCGCCCGGTTGGCTGACGCGAATTCCGCCTGGGTTTTTGTCAGCCGGGGTGCATTGATGTCACGCAGCCTTGCGCCGGCGCAGCATGTGCCGGATACGTGCACTCAGCACGTCCGGGCTGTAGGGTTTCGGTAGCAGGCTGATGCTCGGATCCATCTTGCCTTCGTGCGTCAGCACGCCTTCCGCATAGCCGGAGGTGAACAGGATCTGCGCATCCGGGCAATGGCGGCGCACCAGCTCCGCCAGTTGCAGGCTGCTCATCCTGCCCGGCATGATCACGTCGGTGAACAGCAGGTCGACGCGGGCGCCGTTCTCGATGATGGTGGCCGCATGGTCGGCATCGCGCGCCTGCAGCACCTGGTAGCCCAGCGCCTGCAGCAGTTGCGCGGTTGCATCGCGCACGCCGTCCTCGTCTTCCACGACCAGTACGGTCTCGATGCCGCCGAACAGCGGCGTCGCCGTCGTGTCTTCCTCGATCGCCACCGCCTGGCTGGCGCTGCGGCGCAGGAAGATGCGCACGCTGGTGCCACCGCCGGGAGTACTCTTCAGCACGATCTCGCCGCCGGACTGTTTCACGAAGCCATATGCCATCGACAAGCCGAGCCCGGTGCCCTGTCCCGTGGGCTTGGTGGTGAAGAACGGTTCGAAGGCGCGTTGCAGCACTTCGGGCGGCATGCCGTTGCCGGTATCGGCCACCTCGATCATCACGTAGTCACCCTCGCCTACCTCGGCCAGTTCCGGCGCGCCAGCCGGGATATTCCGGGCGCGCAGTGTCAGCGTGCCGCCGCCGGGCATCGCGTCGCGCGCATTGATCGCCAGGTTCAGGATCACGTTGTGCAACTGGCTCGGGTCGACCGCGGTACTCCAGGCTCCCGGCGCGATATCGGTGCCGATGCGCGCCTGCGGCCCGAGTACGCGGCGCAGCATTTCCTCCATCTCGCCCAGCACCCTGCCCGGGTCGATGACGACCGCCTGCAACGGCTGCCGCCGGGCGAACGCCAGCAGGTGCGATGCCAGCCGTCCGCCACGCTCCACGCCGGCCAGCGCCGAGTCGATGCGGCCGCGCGCATTATCGTTCAGGCCGCCCATCAGCTTCACCAGCTGCAGGTTGCCGCCGATGATCTGCAGGACGTTATTGAAATCATGCGCCACCCCGCCGGTCAGTTGGCCGATGGCTTCCATCTTCTGCGCCTGGTGCAGCGCGGCCTGGCTGGCACGCAGTTCTTCCTGGCTGCGCGCCAGCGACGCGAATGCATCGTCGCGCTGGCGGCGCGCCACGCAGGCGGCGCTGTGATAGCGCAGCCGCGCGACGAGCTCGCGCGCATCGGGCCATTTGACGAGGTAATCGTTGGCACCGGCGGCAAAGGCCTGCACCTTGATCTGCGCATCGTGCTCGGACGACAGCATGACGATCGGAACATGTTCGGTACGGGGATCGGCACGCAGGTTGCGCACCACGGCGAAGCCATCGGTGCCCGGCATGCGCAGGTCGACCAGCACCACGGTGGCATCGTTTTCCAATACCAGCTCCACGGCGCGATCGGCGCAGTGGTGGTAACACAGCGTAACGTCGGCGTGGGCTTCCAGGCAATGCAGCAGGTAGTCCTGTGCCAGGGGTTCATCATCGATGAGCAGGACAGAACAGGAACTCTGTTGCATGGTGCGTGCGGCGGCCCGGGTAAATTGTGGACAAATGGCAAGATTACATTCTACTACAGGCATTCTTTACAACTAGCTGGCGGTTTCAACCGTGCGCCACCTCGTCAGTAGTGATTTTAATGGCAGCAAGCATGGATGAGGTGTCGATATTCTTGACAGCTCATCCGTACGTCATGACGCAAGTGCCTGATTGCAAAGAGACTGCCTGCTCAGGCGCGCGACTTGCTTATCACCTTCTTCTATTCACAAGGAGACCGTCATGAAAGCTGCATTGCCGAGAGCTGCACTGCCGAGAGCTGCACTGCCGAAAGCTGCACTGCTGGAACGGGTATCGATCAGGGCACTTGCCACCATCGCGCTGGGCATGGCAAGCCTGTCCGCCAACGCCACCGTGTATACCGCCAGCCTCTCCGGTGCGGTCGAGGCGCCGCCGAATGCGTCGCCCGGCACGGGCACGGTGACAGTGGACTTCGATCTCGCCGCCCATACGATGACGGTCGACGTGACTTTTTCCGGCCTGCTGGCCGGCACGACCGCGGCGCACATCCACTGCTGCACGGCGGTGCCGGGAACCGGTACCGCCGGCGTTGCGACAGAGCTGCCGACCTTCACCGGCTTCCCGCTCGGCGTCACGTCGGGCACGTATTCGCACACTTTCGATACGTCGCTGGCGGCAACGTGGAACCCGAACTTCGTCGATACGTTCGGCGGCGGCACCATTGCCGGCGCCGAGAGCGCCTTCATCGCCGGGCTCGATTCGGGCAGCGCTTATCTGAACCTGCACACCACGTTCGCGCCGGGCGGCGAGATCCGCGGCTTCCTGCAGCCGGTGCCCGAACCGGCCACCTTCGCACTGCTCGCGCTGGGTGCGCCGGTGGTGCTGGTGGCGGCGCGTCGGCGCGGCAAGCGCCGCGCCTTCATCGAAGCCTGATGGCTCGGCCAAGCTGCCGGCCGGCCGACGCGCACTGAAAAT
>DASVVD010000373.1:0-3434 GCA_036386715.1 Pseudoduganella sp. | reverse complement strand
CAGGTTCGTAGATCCCCAGCACGATGCCGGCGTCGTGCCGGCGGTACATCGCTATCTGCCTGCTGATCTGGTCAAGCGTCCACATATAGGTGCGGCCGCGCAGATTGCCGTTTTCGTCCTGCCCATGCGCCACGTTGGCGGCGCCCGGATCGACACAGCCCATCCGCATGCCGGCACGCTGGATCAGCAATTGCGCATGCTCGAGCCCCATGCGGGTCCGGTCCTCATCGATCGTGGTGGTGCAATACCAGAGCAGGTCAGGGCGTACCGCCAGTATCACGTCCCATGATTTCATGTAGTCGTCATAGGCATCCTCGCCGTGCAACATGAAATCGGTGTTGTGAGCGTGGATGATGGAAGCGCCGGCAGCGGACACTGCCAGCACTTCGTCGGCGATTTCCCGATGGGTGACCGGAATATGCGGGTTCGCGGCGCGCGTCCTGGCGCCGTTGATCTGCACTTCAATCATGATGGGTGCCGACGACGTGGTCTTCCGTCGGGCATAGCGTTCAATGTAGTTGTCAGCCACCGCCTAGGTCTCCTGTCATGTGCCGGACGCGCGTTCTACGATACAGCCCGGCGTTTATGGAATCTCGCCTGCCATTGTAGGTGCGCGCCAGGCCGATCCAATTCCGGATTCGCCAACTGACAATGCATTGCAAGTCATTGAATTAAAAAGAAAATCCTACGCAAGGAAACGCACCCCGCGGTGCTTTCCAGATATGTCCCTGAAGTCCCTGCCGCGCTGAAGGCTGAGTCAAGGGTCATGCGGCGTCAGCGGCCGCGCAGGCGCCGCCACAGCGTGGTGCGGCTAATGCCGAGGTAGGCTGCGGCTTCGTCCTTTCGTCCGCCGAAGCGCCGCAATACATCGGCCAGAGATTCGGCCTGTGGCGGTGCAAGTGGCGTGTCCGCCACGGCCGGACCGGAGTCGATCCGGGCCGCCAGTTCCGGCGCGATGCCGAGCAGGAATGCAGGTGTCAGCGCCTGCAGCGGCTCCGCGGCAAGGAACAATGCCGTGCGTTCCATCAGGTTACGCAGTTCGCGTACATTGCCCGGCCACGGGTAGCCTTCAAGCAGCATCGCGCACGCCGCGATTTCCGCATGCAGGTTGACGTGCAGGCCGCCCCGCAATGCGGCCAGTGCGTGCTTCAGCGACCACTCGGCCAGCGCGACGATGTCCTGCGTCCGGTCGCGCAGCGGCGGCACCCCCAGACGCAGGACAGCCAGCCGGTAAAACAGGTCGGCGCGAAAGCGCCCTTCCCGCACGCGCGCATCGAGATCGCAGTGCGTGGCGCTGATCACGCGCACATCGATGGGCACGGGCCGCGTGCCGCCCACCCGCACCACTTCGCGCTCTTCGAGCACGCGCAGCAGCCGCGTTTGCAGCGCCAGTGGCATTTCGCCGATCTCATCCAGGAACAGAGTGCCGTGATTGGCCGCTTCGAACAGCCCCGCGTGGCCGCCACGCCGTGCGCCGGTGAATGCGCCGTCCTCGTGGCCGAACAGTTCGGATTCGAGCAGCGATTCGGCCACGGCGCCGCAGTTCACCGCCACGAATGGCCGCAGTTTTCCCGAGCCGCCCGGCGCTTCGCGGTGGATCGCCTGCGCGACCAGTTCCTTGCCGGTGCCGGTTTCGCCATGAATCAGTACGGTCGCCCGCGAGCGTGCATACAACACTACCGCCTGCCGCACCCGTTCCATGACACCGGATTCGCCGCGCAGGTCGTTGAGCCCATGGCGCGCCTGCAAGGTGCCGGCAACGGCCGCACGGCGGCCCGGGTTCGACTCGAGCTGCGACAGGCGTGCCATCTCGATCGCATCGTCGAATGCCTGGCGTATCGACGCCGCAGAATATACGAATACCCCGGTCAGCCCGGCTTCCTCGGCCAGGTCGGTGACCAGGCCGGCACCGACGATGGCTTCGATGCCGGCTGCCTTCAGTTCCTGCACCTGGGCACGCGCATCCTCGTTGGTCACGTACGTGCGCTGTACGATCGGCACGTTGAAGGTCATGCTAAACTCGGCAAGCTCCGGATGCTCGCGCTGGTGGGTAATCACACCAATGCGTTCGCTAACGCGGCGCGCGCGCGACAGCGCCTGCAGCATGTCGAAACCGCTGGCCTTCGCCACGACCACCGGCACGGACACGCGGCCCTTCAGGTAGGCCGCGTTCGAGCCGGCCGCGATCAGCACGTCGCAGCGCTCGGTCGCAAGCCGCTCGCGGATATGCCTGGCGGCTTCGTCGTAGCCGAGCCTGATCGGTTCGATCGCGGCCACGTGGTCGTATTCGAGCGTGATATCGCGGAACAGGTCGGCGAGCCGCGACACCGATACGGTCCAGAATACGGGCCGGTTATCGGCGATTGGAGAAGTAGTCATGCAGGAATGGGCGGTCGGGGGCCCCAGCATATCTCACGGGGGCCGGGGCGGCACGAACGGGTCGTGCCGCCGGTTGCTTATTTCGGTTCGGCGAGTTTCCGCCACGTGTCGATCACCGAATCGGGATTGAGCGACATCGATTCGATTCCCTGCTCCACCAGCCACGCGGCGAGTTCAGGATGGTCGGATGGCCCCTGCCCGCAGATGCCAATGTACTTGCCCTGGGCCCGGCAGGCCTCGATCGCCATGGTCAGCAGGGCTTTCACGGCCGGGTCGCGTTCGTCGAAATCGGCCGCCAGCAGCGCTATGCCGGAATCGCGGTCCAGGCCGAGGGTCAGCTGGGTAAGATCATTCGAGCCGATGGAGAAGCCATCGAAATGCTGCAGGAACTCGTTGGCGAGGATCGCATTGGAAGGTACTTCGCACATCATAATCAGGCGCAACCCGTCCTCGCCCCGCCTGAGCCCGTTCTGCGCCAGCAGGTCGACCACCTTGCGGGCCTGCTCCAGGGTGCGGACGAACGGCACCATGATCTCGATATTTGTCAGGCCCATATTGTTACGGACCCGCCTCATCGCCGCGCACTCCATTTCAAACGCCCCGGCGAAATCGGCCGACAGGTAACGCGCGGCCCCGCGGAACCCCAGCATGGGATTTTCCTCGTCCGGTTCGTAGCGCGAGCCGCCAATGAGCTTCTTGTATTCGTTGGACTTGAAGTCCGACAGCCGCACGATGACCGGCTTGGGCCAGAACGCCGCACCAATGGTGGCGATGCCTTCAGCCAGCTTGTCGACATAAAAATCCCTGGGCGATGCGTGGCCGTGCGCCACCGACTCCACCGCGCGCTTCAGGTCAGGATCGATGTCCGGGTACTCCAGGATCGCCCTCGGATGCACGCCGATGTTGTTGTTGATGATGAATTCCAGGCGCGCCAGCCCCACCCCGTGGTTCGGCACCGATTGCAGTTCGAAGGCCAGTTGCGGATTGCCGACGTTGAGCATGATCTTGGTGGCTATGGGCGGTAGTTCGCCGCGCGCGACTTCGGTGATTTCGCT
>DASVVD010000372.1:0-5875 GCA_036386715.1 Pseudoduganella sp. | reverse complement strand
CCGTGATGATCCTGGCCGGCGCATGGGTGGTGAAGGAGTTCTCGTGGGTGCTGTACCTGTTCGGCGCGTTCCTGCTCTACACCGGTGTGCGCATGCTCATGATGTCCGAAGCGGAGCCGGACGTGACGAAGAATCCGGTGCTGCGCTTTGCCCGGCGCCACCTGCGCGTGGCGGACGACGAGCACGGCGAGAAGTTCACGGTGCGCAAGAACGGCCTGCTGTATGTCACGCCGCTGTTCCTGGTGCTGGTGCTGATCGAAGTGACCGACCTGGTGTTCGCGGTGGACTCGATCCCGGCGATCTTCGCGATCACGACCGACCCGTTCATCGTGTTCACGTCGAACCTGTTCGCGATCCTGGGCCTGCGGGCACTGTATTTCCTGCTGGCCGACATCGCCGACCGCTTCCACCTGCTCAAGTATGGCCTGGCGATGGTGCTGGCCTTCATCGGCAGCAAGATGCTGATCATGCCGTGGTACCACATCCCGGTGCAGGCCTCGCTGGCGGTGGTGGCGGTACTGATCGGTGCCAGCGTGGTGGCCAGCCTGCTGCTGCCGCCGAAGACGGAAAAGTGATGAACCGAGTAATGAAGTAATCAAGTAATGAGCGGCCGCGTGGCGGCCGTTCAACCGGAAATAATCGAAAGGATTGAATGATGCGTACATATGAACCCAACAGCACCCGGGCCCGGGCCCGTCTCCTGGCACTCTCGATGGTGGTCGATGGCCACATCGACGCGTCCGAACTGAAGGTACTCGACGATGCCCCCGTGCTGCACGGCCTGCAGCTCGACATGCAGCTGTTCCGCGACGTGCTCGACGAACTGTGCAGCGACATGCTGCGCACCGCGGTGCGCGACGGCGTGGTGGAAATCGGTACCGCGCTGCTGGACCGGCTGCTGGCAGACATCACCGACCCGGAACTGCAGGGCAAGATGCTGGGTGCGATGTGGAAGATCGTCCACGCCGACGAGCAACTGGCCGATGCCGAAAGCATCCTGCTGGCACGCGCCTGCGGCCTGTGGTGGCCGGATTATCCGAACTCGGGCTTGCCGGCGCTGGCAGCCTGATCCGGCGCGGCGCGGGCGTCCAGGTGGATTCGCGCAGGACGCCCGGCAGCAAGTCTTTCCACCGTGCCGGCATGAGGCCTGGCCTCCTGTCGAGATACTTCATGCATGTCATGGAGCCTCGTGAGGATCGCCGCAAGGGTCAGGCAAGTGCACCGTGCAGGATGCGCGGCTTCAGCAGGTCGGCAAAGCCCACCCGGTGCAGCATCTCGGCACGCAGCCGGTCCAGCACGGCGAAGCCCACTTCTGCGCCATCCTGGCTTGGATCGATATGCACCCGGAACGGGCGCCTGCCGAACGGCGCGGCAACGACATCGGCGATGGCCTCGGCCACTTCGCCCACGTCGGCATCCGCCGGCACGATCTCCGCGAACGCCTTCTGGATCTGTTCGCCGAACCCGGCATACGGACCGTCTTCGTACTCCGCCACACGCGCCTGGTCGGCCGGCACCCCGGAATGCGAGAAGTGATTGGTGCCGCCGGTGAACGCGCCTGGCACGATGATCGACGTTTCGATGCCCCAGCGCGATACCTCACGCGCGTACTGGACCGCGATGGTGTCCATCGCTGCCTTGGCCGCGAAGTACGGCGCCAGGTAGGGCGGCGTGCCGCCGGCCGAACTGCTGCTCGATACCCACACCAGCAGGCCCTGGCCCTGTTTGCGAAGGTGCGGCAGCACCGCGCGGTTGACCCGCTGGGTACTGAGCACATTGACGTCGTAGAGCTGGGCGAGCTGTTCCGGCGTGAACGCCTCGGCCGGGCCGAACATCATGTGGCCGGCGTTGTGCACCACCGCATCGATGCGCCCTGCTTCGGCCAGAACCTGGGTCACCCCCGCGTCCACCGAGTCCTGCGACTGCACGTCGATCTCGACCGTGCGCAGATCGACGCCATGGCCGGCGGCAAATTCCGCGATCGCGGCAACGTTGCCGGCGTTGCGTCCCGTCGTGTTGCGCATCGACGCATACACGGTATGACCGGCCTTGGCCAGCGTTTCGGCGGTGAGGCGGCCAAAGCCGCTGGCGGCGCCGGTGATCAGAATGACTTTCGACATGATGTTCTCCTTGGGTTCGATGATGGGTGAGTGCGGGGGAATCAGACAATGCCGCCGTTGGCGCGCAGCGTCTGGCCGTTGATCCATGCGCCATCCGGACCAGTCAGGAACGCCACCGTGTTGGAGATGTCTTCCGGTTGGCCGAGACGCTCGAGCGGCGCCAGTTTGGCGAGACGGTCGATCACGTC
This sequence comes from Pseudoduganella sp., assembly GCA_036386715.1. GTDB lineage: Bacteria > Pseudomonadota > Gammaproteobacteria > Burkholderiales > Burkholderiaceae_D > Rugamonas. Next base: position 3,567 of record DASVVD010000372.1, on the reverse strand, counting down.
CTGCGGTTTGCCATCCAGGAACAGCGACGTGGCTGTCGGACCTGGCGCCACGGCGTTGACCGTGATGTTGCGGCCGCGCAGTTCCTTGACCAGCACATGCGTGAGCGCTTCCACGCCGGCCTTGGTCGCTGCGTACACCGAGTAGCCTGGCTGGTACAGGCCGATCACGCTGGACGACAGGTTGACGATGCGGCCGCCATCGCGCAGGCGCCGGGCCGCTTCGCGCAGGGTGTTGAAGCTGCCCTTGAGGTTGATGGCGATCTGGCTGTCGAACAGTGCGTCGTCGCTCTCCGCCAGGGTGGCCAGTTTCATGATGCCGGCATTGTTGACCAGGACATCGACACCGCCGAAGGCGGCTTCGACCGCATCGAACATGCGCCGCACTGCCACTGCGTCGCTCACGTCGGCCTGGGCGCTGATGGCGCGGCCGCCTTCGGCTTCGATACTGGCCACCAGGTTTTCGGCATCGGCAGCGCGGCCGGCATAGTTGACCACGACGGTGAAACCGTCCCGTGCCAGGCGCTGGGCGATGGCGGCGCCGATGCCGCGCGATGCGCCGGTGACGATGGCAACTTTGTTCTCGGCGGAGGATTTGGTGGTGTCGGCGTAGTTCATGTGTTTCTCCTGGAAGTGAGTGATTTGTGCTGCGGTGAGAGAACTATGCGCCTTTGCCGGGCAAAGATAATCACCGCTAATCGGGTTACAATGTTTCACCAGGGCGAACAAAGGGACCAAATGGATTCGTTGGATGCAATGCGCTTGTTCATACGCATCGTCGAGCGTCGCAGCTTTACCCAGGCGGCCAACGACATGGAGGTTCCCCGCTCCACCGCGACAAAAGTGATCAGCGATATGGAAGCGCGCCTCGGCGTGCGGCTGTTACAGCGGACAACGCGCAGCGTGCGGCCCACCCTGGATGGCGAAGCGTACTGCCGCCGCTGCCGCAGCATCCTCGACGATATTGAAGATGCAGAAGGCGCGTTTATCGGCACACGCCCGCAGGGTACGCTGCGCATCGAGGTACAGGGCACGCTGGCGCGGCATTTCCTGATGCCGGCCCTGCCTGACTTTCTCGACCGCTACCCGGAAATCGATATCGCCATGAGCGAAAGTGACAGGTGGGTGGATCTGGTCCAGGAAGGCGTCGACTGCGCTCTGCGCTACGGCAAGTTGCGTGACAGCGAACTGGTAGCGCGACAGATCGCCATGCTCGAGCGACTGCCCTGCGCCACGCCGGGATACCTGGCGCGTTATGGCACGCCGGCCGGATGGAAGTCGCTGCAGGGCCACCGTGCCGTGGGCATACGGTCGCTGACTACCGGCAGCGTGACCCCGCTGGAATTCCATGATGATGGTCAATTCACCGAGGTGTCACTGCCCTGTTCTCTGTCCGTTACAGGCACGGAAAGTTATCTGGCAGCGATCCGGCTTGGCCTGGGGATCGCCCAAGTACCGCGCTTCCATGTGGAAGAGGACCTGAAAAACGGCACCTTGGTTCCTCTGTTTCAGGACGCGCCACCGCCATCGGTTCCCGTATCGCTGCTGTATCACAGCTCACGCCAGCTGTCGCCGCGTGTTCGCATCTTCATCGAATGGGCAGCGCGCGAGTTCGCCGCCCGGGCACAGCTTTACGAGTCCTGATCGCATTGTTCGGCCCAGATAAACTATGCATTTCATCTGGGCTAGATTATCTCACCAGAAAGATGCTTCATGATTCAGTCACTTCTCATCCCGACTGAAAGGAATCATCATGAATGCCATCGTCAACGCCCCGGCAGCCGTGCCGGCCCGCACCTCCTTCATTGGTATTTCTGCTTCCGCGGCAGCAGTGGCGGCAATTGCTTCAGGTGCCAGCGTTGCGCTCGCACTGCCGGTCTGGGCCATGTTCATCGGCTGGATTGCCTACTTTACCCACGGCGGCGGCCTGCGCCAGGCACTCGAGGCATCGCTTTGCGTTGCATTGGGGATTGCACTGGGCATGCTGGCCAGCATGGCGCTTTCGCAGTTCGGCCCCATCCTCGGCGTTGCTGCCCTGCCAGTGGTGGTGTTCGTCATTGCCATGGTGGTCGTGTCACTGCGCGGCGTCGCACCGATCAACAATATCCCTGCCTATTTCCTGGGGCTCGTGGCGCATTTCGCAGCCCACCTGACGCCGACAGTCGTGTCGTTCGTCACGCTTGGCAGCGCCGGGGTGATTGGTGCCGTCGCTGGATGGTTGGCCCACCGCCTGCAACGCCGTTTTAACTGATGCATGGTTTGCGGGGCATTTTGCGCGAATGGCCCGGCATCGAGCGAGCCACGGAGACTGCCTCGTGAGGTCGCGTAGCGGTAGCGAAGCGCCAAAAGCGTCGAGCAGACCTGCGTCAGCCAACCGGGCGCGTGACTTTCGTCCCGCCTCCCTGCCTGAGCGACAAGCTGATCCGTTTGCAACGTTAGCGCCCCTTCTTGTCATCTTTATTATATTTTTTGACATTCCAGTTGAGTGGTCGTCGATGGTAACGCTACATTTGAACTCGTTCAGCACTGAAGTACACCCAGTCTTCCTCATCCACTTCCACAAGGAGCACATTGTGCGCAAGACGTACCGTTCAGTAACACTCGCCGCGGCGACCGCCGCCCTGTTGATCACCGGATCCGCCGCCCATGCGGAATTGACCACGTTCACCAGCCAGTCGGCCTACCTTGCCGCGGTAGGCAATACCGGCGTCGACACGTTCGACGACCTCGACATCGAAGCCTACGCAACACCGTTTCCCCGCGCGGCATGGGACTACACGTACGTCGCCACCACGGGACCGACCAGCGCAAACGCGTATGGCGCCAGCGACGACGACATCGACTGGTACCTGAGCACGGCGCAGCGCGAAGACACCCTGACGTTCTCCAGCTTCGGCACGCCGATAGCCGGTGCGGGCGGCTTCTTCTTCGGTGGCGATATCGCCGGCTATACCGTCGATGCGCCGTACATCATTGTTTCGGCGACCGACAGCACGGGCGCCATGCTCACTTACACGCTTGAGCATCCGACGCCCTGGTCGTTCCTCGGTTTCGTTTCCGATGCGCAGATCGTGTCGCTGTCGGTCACGTCCGGCGGCCAGGACGGCGCCGATGGCAGCGGCATCTATGCGACCGTCAACGACCTGCACCTCTCGGTTGCCGCGCCCGTGCCGGAACCGGCGACCTACGGCATGTTGCTGGCGGGCCTGGGCCTGCTCGGCGGATTAGCGCGACGCAGCCACGGACGCGCAATGGCCTCCTGACCGCATGTGTTGGCAGCGGCGCTCACGAAGCGCTGCCTGCCAGTCGTTCCCCTTATCGAGGAGTTCCACCATGTCTCTGCATCGATTCATCGCTACCGCCACCGTCGCGGCCCTGCTGTGCTGCACCGGCGCAGCGCAAGCGGACATCACCACCTACACCAGCCAGTCGGCGTATCTCGCCGCCGTTGGCAACACCGGCGTCGACACGTTCGACGACCTGATTCGCGAAACTTATCCGGGCCCTTTCGCCCGTACCGCTGGCGAGCATGCCTACACGGTGACGACCGGCCCGGCAAACCCGGACCTG
>DASVVD010000371.1:0-3997 GCA_036386715.1 Pseudoduganella sp. | reverse complement strand
CGCCCAGCCTGGAGAAGGCTGGATCCACGGCCTCGTCGGCCTGCCGCGCCAGCACCACCTCCAGGTAGCCCGTCAGCTCGATCAGCCGCGAGCGGCCGGACAGGTTGCTGACGACGATGCTGCGCAGCTCCATGTCCTTGTCAGGGTGCACCACCACTTCCATGTGTGCGAGGATGCCGTGCGCCGACACCTCCAGCCACATGCTGGCGCTGCCGGCACCGGCGGCGCGCTGCAGGTCGGGATCCTGGATGGCCGCGCATGGCTGCGCGCCGATCGACCAGAGGTCATGGGTTTCGGCGTCGCGCAGGTAGAAGAACCAGCCGTCCGTGTCGCTCACGCGGTCGCCTTGCCAGCGCGTCAGCGCGATATCGCCGGCGCGCGTGAAACCGCTGCCGGATTCGGTGATCAGCGTGGTCAGACGGCCGTTCGACAGCAGCCGGGCATTGGGCGGCAGGCAGGCTGCGTCCTGGTGGGTTCCGCTCAGGCGTGCGGTGGCCATGGGTTTCCTTCCCTCTCCGTGTTTCGGCAGGTGCCGCTGCAGGTAGTGGTTTGCTCCCCGGCAGCGCGCTGTCCAGCGGCGACGATACCATGGGGCCGCCCGGGCCGACGCCCGGCTCGCACGTGGCGGAGCCGGATCGAAGCGCCTGCCCGCGTGCGGATGGCGCATCTGCCGAACGGGATAAACGGCCCGGCGGTGGCACTCCGGGCGAGCGCGATGGGCTACACTGGCGGCAGCCACCATCCACCACGCAGGAACCAGCAATGGCCGACATGAACCTTTCCCCGTCCCCGCCCGATCCCGGACTTGCTACTGCAACCGCGTCCGGGCTGGTCCCCGATGCCGCGCGCGAGGATGCGGTGCCGCACATGCCGCAGAACCTGGAATCGCGGCGCTACCAGATGTTTCCCGTACTGGCCGAGGCCGAGCTGCGCAAACTGCAGCGCTTCGGCACCGTGCGCACGTATCACAACGGCGTGCGCATCCTCGAAGCGGGGCATACCACGTTCGGCCTGATCGTCACGCTGTCCGGCCATATCGCGATCAGCCGCTACGACGGCCTGGGCAATTCGTGGCCGATCACGGAACATGGCCGCGGCGAATTCACCGGCGAAGTGTCGCAATTGGCCGGCCGCCCCACCCTCGTCAACGCGTTTGCCGTCGGCGACGTGGAGGCACTGGTGATCCCGCCGGAGAGCCTGCGCGCGCTGGTCATCGCCGAGGCCGAACTGGGCGAGCGCATCGTGCGCGCGCTGATCCTGCGCCGCGTGGGCCTGCTGGAAGCGAATTCGGGCGGCCCCGTGCTGGTGGCACCCGCCGGCCACGGGCGGCTGCACCAGCTGCGCAGCTTCCTGTCGAGTAACGCCTATCCGCACACCGTGCTCGACCCGCAGCAGGACGAGCAGGCACGCAGCCTGTGCGAGTACTACCAGCCGGGGCCCGACGACTGGCCACTGGTGGTGTGCCCGGACGGCAGCGTGAAGAAGAACCCGACCAATGCCGTGATCGGCCGTTGCCTGGGCCTGCTGCCCGAGCTCGACGAGGAAAAGGTCTGGGATGTGATCGTGGTCGGCGCCGGCCCGGCCGGCCTTGCCACGGCCGTGTATGCCGGCTCGGAAGGCCTGTCGGTGCTGGCGCTCGAGCAGCGCGCCTATGGCGGCCAGGCGGCGGCCAGCGCCCGCATCGAGAACTACCTGGGTTTCCCCACCGGGATTTCCGGCAGTGCGCTGGCCGGCCGCGCCTACGTGCAGGCGCAGAAGTTCGGCGTGGAGATGGCGATTCCGGCGCCATCGACACGCCTGGTCTGCGATACCTATCCGCTCGAGGTGCAGCTGGCCGACGGCAAGCGGATGAAGGGGCGCTCCATCGTGCTGTCGTGCGGCGCGCGCTACCGCCGCCCGGCGCTGGACAATATCGCCCAGTTCGAGGGCCGCGGCATTTATTACTGGGCGTCGCGCATCGAGGCCAACATGTGCCAGAGCGAGGACGTGATCCTGGTCGGCGGCGGCAACTCGGCGGGCCAGGCGGCGGTGTTCCTCGCCGGTCATGCCAAGCGGGTGCACATGGTGATTCGCGGCGAAGGCCTGAAGGCCACCATGTCGACCTACCTGATCGACAGGATCAGGGCGGCGCCGAACATCGAGCTGCACACGCATACCGAGATCGTGAAACTGGAAGGCGATGAGGACGGACTGAAAGGCGTTCGCCTGCGTAACAACCGCAGCGGCGAAGAGCACGATTCCGATGTGTGCCGCGTGTTCCTGTTCATCGGCGCCGACCCCAACACCGACTGGCTGGGCGACTGCGGCGTGGACGTCGACGCGCAGGGCTTCATCCGCACCGGCCACGACGTGACGAAGGCGCAGTGCCGCGCCAACTTCGACCAGGGCATCTACCCCAAGGACCAGCCGCAGCGCGCGGCGCTGGAAACCAGCGTGCCGGGGGTGTTCGCGATCGGCGACGTGCGTGCCGGTTCGACCAAGCGGGTGGCCGCCGGGGTGGGCGAAGGCGCCCAGGTGGTGTCGCAGATCCATGCGTTCCTGGCGCACCTGCCGGTGGCGCAGGGTTGAACTGCGCCGCCGCGGGGCGGTGGCAGCCATAAAAAACCCGGGCACGCGGCCCGGGCTTTTTTCGAACGGATCGAAGTTACTTCTTCGCCGGCTCTTTTTTCGCTTCCGCCACCTTGACCGGCGCACCCTCGCGCGATTTGCCGTTCACCTGCAGCCCCGCTTCGGACAGTTTCGCGGCGTTCTTGTCGCCCACGCCCTTGACCCGCTTCTCGAAGTCGCCCCAGTCCTTGAACTCGCCTTTTGCCCGCTCATCCAGGATCGCTTTCGACTTGGCAGGGCCGATGCCCTTGACCGTGTCCAGCGCTGCCTGGTCGGCCTTGTTGATGTCGACCTGGGCAAACGCGATGCCCATCGTGGCGACGATGGCGGCAACGGCGAGCAGTAGTTTCTTCAGCATGGTGGTTCTCCGTGAGGTTGGTGGTGACGCATTTGCGCCCCGACACAGCATAGCGGACTGGAGCAGGCAGCGTGCGCCGACAGCGCACGGCGTTGCGGCCGGTCAGCGGGCCCGGCTGTCGCGGGAACTTCCGCGCGCCGGGTCCGGCCGGGCTCAGGCGCCGAACAGCTCGTCGCGCGTGACGGTGGCGGTACCCAGCTTGCCGACCACGATGCCGCCGGCGCGGTTGGCGGTCTGCACCGCTTCCTGCCAGCCCGCGCCGGCGCCAAGCATGGCCGCCATCGTGGCGATCACCGTGTCGCCGGCACCGGAGACGTCGAACACTTCGCGCGCGGCGGCCGGGATATGGAACCGGTCATCCCTGGTGTACAGCGTCATGCCCTCTTCCGAGCGGGTCAGCAGCAGCGCCTCGAGCAGCAGCGCCTCGCGCAGGTTCTGCGCCTTGGTGGTCAGCTGCTCTTCGCTGTTCCAGCTGCCGACGATGCGCTTCAGCTCGCCCTTGTTGGGCGTGAGCACGGTGGCGCTGGTGTAGCGCGTGAAGTCGTCGCCCTTCGGGTCGACCATCACGATCTTGTTGGCGGCGCGGGCGGCCATGATCATGTCCGACACGTTGACCAGGCTGCCCTTGGCGTAGTCGGACAGCACGATCACATCGTGCTCCGGCAGCAGCGCACGGTATTGCAGCAGCTTGTCGCGCAGCACCACGTCGCTGGGCGGCTCCTCGAAATCGATGCGCAGCATCTGCTGCTGGCGGCCGATCACGCGCAGCTTGATGATCGTCGAGATCGCCTCGTCGCGCTTCAGGTAGCTGTGGATGCCGCCGCCGGTGAGCAGCTGTTCGACTTCGGTACCCGCCTCGTCGGCACCAACGACACCGAGCAGGCCGGCCCGCGCACCCAGCGCGGCCGCGTTGCGGGCCACGTTGGCGGCGCCGCCCAGCCGGGCTTCGCGCTTTTCCACGCGTACGATGGGCACCGGGGCTTCCGGCGAGATGCGGGCGACTTCGCCGAACCAGTAGCGGTCGAGCATGAC
>DASVVD010000370.1:0-1996 GCA_036386715.1 Pseudoduganella sp. | reverse complement strand
CCGTGGACGAGATCCTGTATGCGGTCGGCGACCAGGTAACGGACGGCGCGCCGCTGCTGGCCTTCCGCGCCGCCGCCTGAGGAGAACCGCATGCGTATCCTCCTGTACCGCACCGATGGCAATACGGCGCCGTGGGCCAGCGACTTTGCACGCCACCTTCCGACGGCAGAGTGCGTGACGTGGCGCGAGGGCGACAAGCTGCCGCCCTGCGACTATGCCGTGGTCTGGGCGCCGCCCGAAGCGATGCTGCGCGAACTGGCCGAGGTGAAGGCGATCTTCCTGATGGGTGCCGGCGCCGATGCGATCCTGGGCAATGGCGCCCTGCCCCACCACGTGCCGATCGTGCGCCTGGGCGACGCGGGCATGGGCGTGCAGATGGGCGAATACGTGGCCCACGCGGTGCTGCGCTATTTCCGGCGCTTCGACCAGTATGAAGACCAGGCCGCTGCCGGCGAATGGCGGCCGCTTGCCGCGCACGAGCGCGACACGTTCACCGTTGGCGTGATGGGTGCCGGTGCGCTGGGGCGGCGCGTGCTCGATTGCCTGCGCCCCTTCGGCTTTCCGCTGCAGGCATGGCGCCGCACCGATGACCCGATCGATGGCGTGCGCTGCTTTGCCGGCGACGAAGGCCTCGACGCATTCCTGCGCAGCACGCGCGTGGTGGTCTGCATGCTGCCGTTGACGCAGGCCACCGCCAACATCCTGAACCGCGCCAACCTGGGCAAGCTGCCGCAGGGCGCCTACCTGATCAACGTGGCCCGCGGCGCACACGTATCGGAACCGGACCTGCTGGCCTATATCCAGTCCGGCCATATCGCCGGGGCCACGCTGGACGTGTTCCGCAACGAACCGCTGCCGCGGCAGCACCCGTTCTGGGACGAGCCGCGCATCACGATCACGCCGCATGTCGCCGCACTGACCTTGCGCGACGAAAGCGTGCGCCAGATCGCCGGCAAGATGGGCCAGCTGGAGCGTGGCGAAGCCGTCGCCGACGTCATCAACCGAGCACTGGGATACTGACATGAACCTGCCGAACAAAGTAAAGATCGTCGAAGTGGGACCGCGCGACGGCCTGCAGAACGAAAAGGAAAACGTCCCGGCCGACGTGAAGATCGCGCTGGTCGACCGCCTGTCAGCCGCCGGCTTCGCCAACGTGGAAGCGGCCGCGTTCGTGTCGCCGAAATGGGTGCCGCAGATGGCCACCAGCCGCGACGTGATGGATGGCATCGCGCGCAGGCCCGGCGTGATCTACTCGGCGCTGGCGCCGAACATGCAGGGCTTCGAAGCCGCGCTCGCGGCCAGGGCGGATGAGGTGGTGATCTTCGGTTCCGCCTCGGAGGCCTTCTCGCAGCGCAACATCAACTGCTCGATCGCCGAGTCGATCGCCCGCTTCGAGCCGGTGGCCCGCGCCGCCAGGGAACATGGCGTGCGGCTGCGCGGCAGCGTCAGTACCGCGTTCGGCTGCCCGTACCAGGGCGAGGTACCGCTGGCGGCCGTGGCCGACGTGGTGGCGCGCATGCGCGACCTGGGCTGCGACGAGATCGACATTGCCGACACGATCGGCGTCGCCACGCCGCGCCATGTGCAGGCGGTGATGGCCACCGCCATCGGCGCGTTCCGCATCGAGGCGCTGTCCGGCCACTTCCACGATACCTACGGGCAGGCGCTGGCGAACATCTACGCGTCGCTGGAACTGGGCATTTCGATCTTCCACTCGTCCGTCGCCGGACTGGGCGGCTGTCCGTATGCGAAGGGTGCCACCGGCAACGTGGCCACCGAGGATGTGCTGTACATGATGAACGGGCTGGGCATCGAAACAGGCGTCGACCTCGATGCCGTGGTCGACGCCGGCCACTACATCTCGCAATTCCTCGGCCGCAAGAGCGCCAGCCGCGCCGGCAATGCCCTGCTGGCCAAACGCAACGGCTGATCAAGGCCAGCCAGTCAACCGTCCGCACAAACAAAAACCCCCGCAAGCGTGAACTTGCGGGGGTTT
>DASVVD010000369.1:0-5194 GCA_036386715.1 Pseudoduganella sp. | reverse complement strand
CGGCGATCCGGCCGTGCTGGTCGATGGCGGCCGTGCCTACGTGTACATGGGGCGCGACGAATCGCCGGACGACAAGGGCTACGTGATGAACGAATGGCTGGTGGCCTCCAGCTGCGACATGAAGAACTGGAAACAGCACGGCACCGCGCTGCGCTACGACACGTTCGCTTGGGCCAAGGATTCCGCCTGGGCCAGCGACATCATCAGGCACGACGGCAAGTACTGGTTCTTTGCCACCGTATCCGAGCGGGGTGCCGATGCCAAGGCGATCGGCGTGGCCGTGGCCGACAGCCCCACCGGCCCGTTCCGCGATGCGATCGGCAAGCCGCTGGTCACCAGCGCGATGACCCTGCAGACCGACATCGGCTGGGACGACATCGACCCGACGATCTTCATCGACGACGACGGCACGCCGTACATGTACTGGGGCAACCAGGTGCTCAAGTATGCGAAGCTCAAGCGCAATATGACCGAGCTCGACGGCCCGATCGTGACCGAGGGCCTGCCGCAGTTCACCGAGGCGCCTTACCTGCACAAGCGCCAGGGCATCTATTATCTTTCCTACTCGCGCGACTGGCCGGAATACACCGTGTACGCGACGAGCGACAAGGTGACCGGGCCGTGGCGCTACCGCGGCAAGATCATGGACGCCAACAAGAAGACCAAGACGGTGCACCACGCGTTCTTTGAATTCAACGGCAAGTCGTATGTGGCATACCACAACGCCGAACTGCCGGGCGGCGGCGAGCACCGGCGTTCGGTGGGCGTCGAGGAATTCCGCTACAACGCCGACGGCACCATCCCCTTCATTGCGCAGACCGAGGCGGGACCCGCCGCCAACCCGATGCCGGGCTGCAAGTAAACAGACGACCCGGTAATTACTGCCGAGACTTCGAAAGCGGCTTTTGCAGGCCTTTGCCGGCCCACCCGATGCCGGATTGAAACTCGGCAATGATATGATGCGCCGATGGACACACTCAATCCCAACTGGTTCCTGCGCGCCCGCCTGAAGACGCGCCAGCTGCTGCTGCTGATCGCGCTGGACGAACAACGCAATATCCACCGCGCCGCCGAAACGCTGCACATGACGCAGCCGGCGGCGTCGAAACAGATCAAGGATCTCGAGGAGATGCTTGATGTGAAGCTCTTCGAGCGCTTGCCGCGCGGCATGGAGCCGACGCTGTTCGGCGAAACCATGATCCGCCATGCGCGCATGGCGCTGACCAGCCTGTCGCTGGCGCACGACGACGTGCTGGCCCTGAAATCCGGGCTGGTGGGGCAGGTCGAGGTCGGCGTCATCATGACGCCGGCGATGTCGCTCCTGCCGAAGGCGATCGCCAAGGTCAAGCTGCAGGCGCCGCTGCTGCGGATCGGCGTGCACCTGGAACCCTCGAACACCCTGCTCAACATGCTGGAACGGGGCACGCTCGATTTCATGATCGGCCGCATCCTCGAACACGACACCAATTCGCGCTTCACCTATGAAGAGCTGACCGAGGAACCGGCGTGCGCCGTGGCGCGCATCGGGCACCCGCTGGCCAGCGCGACGGACCTGACGCTGAAGGATATCGCCAGCCATCCGTGGATCCTGCCGCCGCAGGGCAGCATCCTGCGCCACCGGGTCGACATGATGTTCCGCCGCGCCAGCCTGGAACCGCCCGCCAACACGGTCGACACCACCGCGCTGCTGCTGATCACCGCGCTGCTGCAGCAGACCGACACGCTGCACGTGATGCCGGTCGACGTGGCGCGCTACTACCAGTCGCTGAACGTGCTGACGATCCTGCCCATCGAGCTGCCGGTCAAGATGGACGCCTTCGGCATCATCCGCCAGCAGGACCATCTGCTGTCGCCGGGGGCGACCCTGCTGCTGACCGCCGTGCGCAATGCCGCCAAGGAAGTGTACTGATGACATTCGTCTTTTCGAGCCTGAACCACCCGCAGCGCGTGCCGCTGGCCGCCGAACTGCATTCGCGGCCGTTCCTGAAGCTTCGCGCGCCGGAACTGGTGTCGCATATCGCCGTGTTCGGCCATGGCCGCAACCACAACGCGCAGGCCCAGCACGAGCTGCTGGCGGCGCTGTGCACGCACTTCGGCGTGTCCGCGCCGGCGCGCGATGCCGGCTATTTCTACCACGACTTCGGCCGCTTCCGGCTGAAGTGGGAACTGCATTCCGAGTTCGCCACGTACACGTTCGCCGAGCGCACCGAAGCGGCCGCGGACTTCGCGCGCATGCCGATCGAGAACGTGCCGCAGGACTGGCTGCTGGCGCTGAAGGGGCGCGTGCTGGTGGCCGCACACGTCATCCTGCGCAAGGGCGGCGCCGCCGAGCACGGGCCGGTGCACGAACTGTTCGAAGGCGTGTCGCTGGCCGCCAGCAGCGTGATGCAGGGCGGCGAGATCTGCTCGGATTTCGCGATCCAGGCCGATGGTTTCTCGCGCTTCGTCATCAACGATGTGCGCATGCGCGAACAGCAGGCCGGCCGGCTGGTGCAGCGCGTGCTGGAGATCGAAACCTACCGGATGATGGCGCTGTATGCCTTGCCCGCCGCGCAGCGCGCGGTGCCGGAGCTGAACGCGGTCGAGAAGGAACTCGCCGAAGCCACCCAGGCCCTGCTGGAATCGGACGGCACGACCGAACAGACGCTGCTGCAGAAGATCACCCACCTGGCGGCCCGCATCGAGAAACTGTCGCTCGACAACAGCTACCGCTTCGCCGCCTCGAAGGCCTACTTCAAGCTGGTCAACACGCGCATCGACGAGCTGCGCGAGACGCGCATCGAAGGCGTGCCCACCGTCGCCGAATTCATGGAGCGGCGGCTGGCGCCGGCGATGAGCACCTGCGAGGCCGTGGCCGCGCGGCAGGAAGCGCTGGCACGCCGCATCGGCAACAGCAACGACCTGCTGCGCACCCGCGTGGGCATCGTGCAGGAGACCCAGAACCGCCAGATCCTGCAATCGCTGAACGCCCGCGCCGCCCAGCAGCTGCGGCTGCAGCAGGCGGTCGAAGGCCTGTCGGTGGCGGCGATCTCGTACTACGTCGTCGGCCTGCTCGGCTACTCGGTCAAGGGCGCCAAGGTATTCGGCCTGGTGCCGAACGCCGACGTGGTGATCGGCATCGCCGTGCCCGTCGTCGCCGGCGCCGTCTGGCTCACGCTGCGCAACATGCACAAGCGGCTGCACCACGGGCACCACGCCTGAGCCGGACCTCTGTCCGGCTCGCTGCCCGCGTTGACACACCGGGAACTGCCGGGCTGCCCTGCCGCTGCGAGGCGTGCTCGGTATTTTGCCGAAAATGCGTAAGCTGGAGGCGAATCGCAGCCGCAGGCACCACGCATAACCGATGAACGACACCGAGTTCGGCAAGCTGATCCTCGACGAGACACCGGATGCGGTGATCGTCACCGGCACGGATGGCGTGGTGCTGTACTGGACAAAGGGAGCTGAAGCCGTGTTCGGCTATACGGCGGACGAAGCGCGCGGCCGCACGCTGGGCGAACTGATCGTGCCGCCGGACATGCGCGACAGCGAGCGCGCCATCATGTTCGACACGCTGGCCAACGGCTCGGCCAACTACGAGACGATGCGCCGCGCCAGGAACGGCTCGCTGATCTATATCGACAGTTCGAGCAAGGCGGTGCGCGGCACCGGAGACCGGCCCGACTGCATCCTCTGGACCAAGAAGGACGTCACGCCGCTGCGCGTGATGCGCGACGCGGCACTGGTCGACGCCCGTTTCGGCAAGCTGCTGGCATCGATGCCCGATGCGATCATCATGGCCAACGCGGCCGGCCGGATCGTGCTGGCCAACCGCCAGGCCGACAAGCTGTTCGGCTATCCGGACGGCGAGCTGCGCGGGCAGTTGCTGGAAGTGCTGATCCCCGAACTCTACCGCGGCGCGCACGCCGACCAGCCCGCGGCATACTCGCTGGCGCCCACGCAGCGGCCGATGGGCGTCGGCCGCGAGCTGTACGGCCTGCGCCGCGACGGCAGCCAGTTCCCGATCGAGATCAGCCTGTCGCCGCTGGCCACGGAGGAAGGCACGCTGGTGATGAGTGCGATCCGCGACATCAGCGAGCGCAAGCGCATCGAGCACGCGCTGCAGGAAAAGAATGCCGAGCTGGCCGACGCCAGCCTGGCGAAAGACCGCTTCCTGTCGAGCATGTCGCACGAACTGCGCACGCCGCTCAATGCGATCATCGGTTTCACCGGCACGCTGCTGATGCAGCTGCCCGGCCCGGTCAACGTGGAGCAGGAGCGCCAGCTGCGCACGATCCAGTCCAGCGCGCGCCACCTGCTTTCGCTGATCAACGACATCCTCGACATCACCAAGATCGCCTCGGGCAAGGTGGAACTGAACAAGGAGCGCTTCGACTGCCGCCGGCTGGTGCAGGACGTGGTGGCGATGTTCGCGCCGCTGGCGCATGCCAAGGGCCTGGCGCTGCGCGTGCGGCAGGCCGAACGCGACGTGACGGTCTGCACCGACCGGCGCGCCGTCCAGCAGATCGTGATCAACCTGATGAACAACGCGATCAAGTTCACCGAGCACGGCGAAGTGCGGGTGGAAGTCCATATCGAGGAAGGCGGGGAGCACGGCGGGGCCGTGCTGGTCGACGTGATCGACACCGGCATCGGCATCGAGCACGACAAGCTGGGCCTGCTGTTCAAGCCGTTCACGCAGATCGACCAGGGCAGCACGCGGCAATTCGAGGGCACCGGCCTGGGCCTGCACCTGTCGGAACGGCTGGCGGGCCTGATCGGTGCCCGCATCGCGGTACGCAGCGAGTTCGGGCAGGGCAGCATGTTTACGCTGCGCCTGCCGCTCGCGCCGGAGCAGGGCACGCCGTCCGGGCCGGCGGCGCCCGGAGCGGCGCGCGCGCTGCCGATCGTGGCCCCGGAGGGTAGTGCCCGGGGCATGCCGGTACGGTAATTCCAGGCAGAATCCGGATGCCGTGCCCGGCAATGGCAGGCCGGGTTCCTGACATTCTTTGCTCCGCGCGGGTTGAATTTCTGGCAAGATGCGCCGCAGGGCAACTTCGCGGAGACGACGCATGGCAGGACGAAGCAGGGGGCGCTGGCTGCGGCGCACGGGGTGGGGCCTGCTGGCCCTGGCGGTCATGGTGGTGATGACGGGTTGGTTCTTCCTGCGCGGCAGCCTGGCCCAGCTCGACGGCAAGCACACCGTGCCCGGCCT
>DASVVD010000368.1:0-1627 GCA_036386715.1 Pseudoduganella sp. | reverse complement strand
CGCCTTCGCCGAGCGCATGGGTAATGCCCGCGATGCCATCATTGCGCGGTCCGTACACGGGTACCGGCCACTGCGCCAGCAGGCTGGACACACCACCGATATGGTCAGCATGGTGATGGGTGAGTAAAATGGCAGTAAGGCGCAGGCCATGCGCGGCCAGTGCGTCCTGGACCGGCTTGGCATCGCCCGGGTCGACCACGGCCGCATGCACACCGTCGTGTATCACCCAGAGATAGTTATCCTGGAAAGCAGGAACGGTCAGGACGGACAGGGCAGGGCGCGGCAGGCCGGGAGTCGGTATAGTGGTCATGGGAATTCACTGAAGGGATGGAATGGACGCAGCATCCGAAAAATCCATTATAGCGCTCGACCTCTGGCTGCAATCGCCGGCGGGCGCCTACGTGCGCGCGTTCGAACAGGCTTGCCTGGACGAGCTCACGGCGGATATCTTCGGCTACAACGCGCTACAGATCGGCGTGCCGCAGCTCGACGCGCTGGCCGCCAACCGCATGCCCAACAAATGGCAGGCCGCCACCCGCACCTCGACCGACGACGAGCTGGCCTTCGCGGCGAGCGGCCGCCAGATCGCCGTCGCGCTCGACTTCGCCGAGCTGCCTTTCGCCTCGCACAGCATGGACCTGGTGGTGCTGCCGCATGTGCTCGAGTTCGCTTCCGAACCGCACCAGGTGCTGCGCGAAGTCGAGCGCGTGTTGATTCCGGAAGGGCAGGTAATCATCTGCGGCTTCAATCCGGCCAGCCTGTGGGGCATGCGCCAGGGCATCGGCAGGGTGACCAACAATGGTTACCTGCCGGCGTCAGGCGAATTCATCTCTATGCCGCGCCTGAAAGACTGGCTAAAATTGCTCAATCTCGGCGTCAGCCGCAGCCACTTCGGCTGCTACGCGCCGCCGTGCCGGACAGCCCATTGGCTGAGCCGGTTCGCAATGATGGAATCGGCCGGACAGCGCTGGTGGCCCTACCTGGGCGCCGTGTACGTGGTCCACGCCATCAAGCGGGTCAAGGGCATGCACATCATCGGACCTGCATGGAACAAGAAAACGAGCAAGCGGCCGGCAGCAGTGCCGGCAGCAAACAGAGAATGAGCAACATGCAAGCAGAAGCAGCAAACAGCGCGGCCAAGGTCGAAATCTTCACCGACGGCGCCTGCAAGGGCAATCCCGGCACCGGCGGATGGGGTGCGCTCCTGGTGTCGAACGGCCATGAGAAGGAAATCTTCGGCGGCGAGCCGAACACGACGAACAACCGCATGGAATTGCGCGCCGTGATCGAGGCGCTGGGCGTGCTCAACCGCCCGTGCGAAGTCGTGCTGCACACCGACAGCCAGTACGTGCAAAAGGGGATCTCGGAATGGATCCACGGCTGGAAGGCGCGCGGCTGGAAAACCGCCGCCAAGGAACCGGTCAAGAACGACGACCTGTGGAAGGCGCTCGACCTGGCGCAGCAGCAGCACGCGGTCGAATGGCGCTGGGTGCGCGGCCACAACGGCCATCCGGGCAACGAGCGCGCCGACGTGCTGGCCAACCGCGGCGCCGCCTCGGTCCGCCGATAAGACCTGCCTAGCGGGGGCCGCGGTGCGTTATACTGCGGCTCGTTTCAGCTCTTCCAT
>DASVVD010000367.1:0-2315 GCA_036386715.1 Pseudoduganella sp. | reverse complement strand
ACATCGCCAACGCAGACGGCGGCCGGCGCTGGACCTTCCCGACATCGAAAAAGCTCAGCCCCTACAACTTCTCGCTGCACGCCGGCCCCTACAAGGTCTGGGAAGACAACAGCGGCAAGTACCCGATGCGGCTGTTCGCGCGCCAGTCGGTGGCCGCGCAGGTCGAGCCGAAGGACTGGTTCACGTTCACCAAACAGGGCCTGGCGTTCTTCGACGAGTACTTCGGCGTTCCGTACCAGTTCGAGAAATACGACCAGCTGCTGGTGCCGGACTTCCTGTACGGCGCGATGGAGAACGCCGGCGCGATCACGTTCGCGGAGCGGGGCTTCCTGCACAAGGACAAGATGACCACGGACCAGCGCCATTCGCTGGCGTCGGTGATCATGCACGAGATGGCGCACCAGTGGTTCGGCGATCTCGTCACCATGAAGTGGTGGAACGGCCTGTGGCTGAACGAGAGCTTTGCCTCGTTCATGGGCACGCTGGGCACCGCCGAGTCCACCGAATTCAAGAACGCATGGCAGTATTTTTATGCGGGCGGCAAGACGGCGGCCTACACGCAGGACCAGTCGCTCGGCACCCACCCGATCGAGGTGCCCGTCGCCACCACCGCGAACGCGTTCGACAATATCGACGCCATTACCTATTCGAAGGGCGCCTCCACGCTCAAGCAGCTGCGCCACCTGCTGGGTGAGGAAACGTTCCGCCGCGGCGTGCACAACTACCTGGTCAAGTACCAGTTCCAGAACGCCAGGCTCGATGACTTCATCGGCAGCCTCGGCGAAGCGGCCGGCCGCGACCTGTCGCAGTGGACGCAGGACTGGCTGTACCAGCCGGGCGTGAATACCGTGACCGCGAACTACAGCTGCAAGGGCGGCAAGATCGATGCCTTCAGCCTGGCGCAGACGGCGCCGGCCGAGTACCCGGTGCTGCGCGAACAGCGCGTGCAGGTCGCGCTGTTCCGCAACGCGGGCAAGGCGCTGGCGCTCGACCGCAACGTGGCTGTCACGTACAAGGGCGCCAGCACCGAGGTGCCGGAACTGCAGGGCGCCGCCTGCCCGGACATGGTCTATCCGAACTATGAAGACTGGGGCTACGCCAAGGTCAAGCTGGACAGCCGCTCGTTCGGCACCGCCCGCTCGTCCGTCAGCAAGGTGGACGAGCCTCTGCTGCGCGGCATGCTTTGGCAGAGCATGTGGGATGGCGTGCGCGACGGCGAACTGCCGCTGAACGATTTCATGCAGACGGCCCTGGCCAACGCGCCGCGCGAAACCGACTATGCGCTGCTCGGCAACGTGCTGGGCAAGGTGCGCCAGGGTGTCGGCTACCTGCAGAAGATGGCGCCGGATGCCGCCTACACCGGCAAGACGGTGCAGGCGCTGGAAAAGATGGCATGGCAGGGCATTGGCGCCGGCAAGGATGAAAACTTCCGCCGCCGCTGGCTGTCCACCTATGTCGATTTCGCGGCCAGCAAGCCGGCACTCGACCGTCTCGCCGGCCTGCTGCAGGGCCGCGGCGTGCCGAAAGGCGTGACCATCAACCAGGATGTACGCTGGTCGATCGTGCAGCAGCTCTCCGAGCAGGACTACCCAGGGGCGGACAAGCTGCTGGCGGCCGAAACCGCGCGCGACAAGTCCGATTCCGGCCAGGCCGCCGCGCTGGCGGCGCAGGTGGTGCGGCCCGATCCGGCGGTGAAATCGGAAT
Source organism: Pseudoduganella sp. (assembly GCA_036386715.1). GTDB lineage: Bacteria > Pseudomonadota > Gammaproteobacteria > Burkholderiales > Burkholderiaceae_D > Rugamonas. The sequence continues at coordinate 611 of DASVVD010000367.1, read as the reverse complement.
GGTTGTCCAGGATCGGCGACCTGCAGACCAAGCTGCCGTTCTCGCGCATCCGCACCGCGATGGAAAATCTGTACCCGGCCGCGCAGTCCGCGCTGAGCGAGCAAAGCGCCGCGCAGCGCCTGGCGCAGCTGCCGGAGCTGGACAAGGCCGCCGGCCCGGTCTTCATGCGCAGCTTTGGCGCTACGCTGATTCCCGCTACCTGCACGCCGCAAAGCGTGCAGCGGCTGGGCGATGCGGCCACGCAGCACAAGGACCTGGCTGCCGGTACCCGCCGCGCACTGCTTGAAACGCAGCAGGAAGATGCGCGCTGTGTCGCGATCCGCAAGGCGCTGACCGTGCCGCTCGGCTGAACACGGGAGCACATCCAGCAGTGAAAACGCCGGCGCAAGCCGGCGTTTTCACATGCGAGGCAAGTCATGCATGGAGCAATGTCAAGGACAATATTTTTTTGATAGCCACCCGCCCGAGGTTGACGCTCCCGGGCGCGGCACGATACTTTCAGGTCGACGATCCCGCAGCGCAGCATGGCAATGACGTATCCGTCGCCGTCTATCAAACGCGGCGTTGCAGGCATCGTCCAGCACACATCTGCCGCCTTCACTTTTCCCTTC